>JAFEEK010000330.1 GCA_018241165.1 Pseudomonadota bacterium | reverse complement strand
TACGCGCGATGGGCGAGCACCTGTGCCCGCATAACCCGCTGTTCGGCGGCGACGCGGATATCGCCACGGCCTTGCACGATGCCCATGCTTCGACCGAGCACGCCGAGCACGATCATGACGAGTTCGAACATGAACATGCGGACGACCACCATTCCGCGCAAATCGAAGGCGGCGATTTCCACACCCAGCAGATGCCGCTGCCAGCCGAAGAACACTTCGACTTCGATCTCGCCGATCACACTGCGTCCGTGCACTCCGAGCCCGCGCATGCGGAACCGGCGCTGGCGTATGCTCCGGCGCCCGTTCACGCCGAAACGCCGGCGGCCAAGCCGGCCGAAGATTTTTTCTCCGGCGAGGATGCGATTGGCACCAAACTCGACCTGGCCAAGGCCTACCTCGACATGGGCGACCCGGAAGGTGCGCGCTCGATGCTCGATGAAGTCATGGCCGAAGGCAACGACGCGCAGAAAAATGAAGCGCGCAAATTGCTGGCGGAAATCGGATAACGGCATACTCTCTCCAGCGTGTGTGACAGGCCGGGCTTGTCCCGGCCTTTTTTTCGGATCGGATACAGATGCGCATTGCGCTCGGCATCGAATACGACGGCACCGATTTCTTCGGCTGGCAGCGCTTGACGCACGGGCCGACGGTACAGGGCGCGGTCGAGGCAGCGTTGTCGGATATCGCCGACGCGCCAGTGCAGGTCGTGTGCGCCGGACGCACCGATGCCGGCGTGCATGCGCGCTGCCAGGTGATCCATTTCGACACGCAGTCGCAGCGCACGATGCGCGGCTGGACGCTCGGCCCCAACTCGCGTCTTCCGGCAAGCGTTGCGGTGCGCTGGGCACGCGAGGTGAGCGATGATTTCCATGCGCGTTTCTCGGCCCGCGCGCGCCGCTATCGCTACACCATCCTGAACCGTTCTGCGCGTCCCGCGCTGGATGCGCGCTACGTGTGCTGGGAGCGTTCGCCGCTGGATGCCGCCGCCATGCACGCCGCTGCGCAGTTGCTGCTTGGCGAGAACGACTTTTCCGCGTTTCGCACCGTCGCCTGCCAGGCGCGTTCGCCCCAGCGCTGCGTTCAGGCGATATCCGTCGCGCGCGAAGGCGATCGCGTCGTGCTCGACATCCAGGCCAATGCGTTTTTGCATCACATGGTGCGCAACATCGCCGGCAGCCTGCGCGTGGTCGGGCGCGGCGAACAGCCGCCGCAATGGATAGCGCAGCTACTCGCCGGACGCGATCGCAGCGTGGCCGGGCCGACATCCGCGGCGCAGGGTCTGGTCTTTCTCGGACCGTTGTATCCTGCGCAATTCGGACTGCCTGCTGACGTCAGCCTGCCATCATGACGCATCGCACGCGCATCAAGTTCTGCGGCTTTACCCGCGCCGGAGATGCGTTGGCTGCGGTCGCGCTTGGCGTCGACGCGGTCGGATTGGTGCTCACGCGCAAGAGTCCGCGCGGCATCGCGCCAGTGCAGGCGCGCGAGATCCGACGTGCGCTGCCACCGTTCGTGACATCGGTCGCCTTGTTCATGGACGACGAACCCGGATTCATCGCCGATGCGATTGCCACCGTACAGCCGGACCTGCTCCAGTTCCACGGCCGCGAAACCCTGGATGAATGCCTGCGCTTCGAGATGCCTTATCTGAAGGCCATCGCAATGGGTGGCGCCGATGCGGCGTCGCAGTTGCACGAACACACTGCTGCGGTCGGCTACGTGTTTGATGCTCATGCGCCGGGCGGGCAGGG
>JAFEEK010000032.1 GCA_018241165.1 Pseudomonadota bacterium | reverse complement strand
GGCCGCGGCTATCAGTACGATCCCGATGTCGAAGGCGGCATCGCGTTCGATCAGCAATGCTTGCCTGACGCGCTCGCGGGCCGCGAGTTCTATCAGCCGACGGATCGCGGGCTCGAGGCGAAGATCGCCGAGAAGCTCGTGTCGATACGAACTGCCCGCGCACAAGCGCGAAAGAAGCCAGGCGAATGATTCGATGGCTCGTCATTCCGGCAAAAGCCGGAATCCAGCGCCTTCGTGGTGGCATCCTGCCGCCTGGATTCCGGCCAATCCTTGGCCGGAATGACGAGAACCGTTTGTGATTGCCGCCATCCGCAAACTCCCGCGCACGGTCTGGTTGCTTGGCCTCATCAGCCTGACCAATGATGCCGCCAGCGACATGATCTATCCGCTGGTGCCGCTGTACCTGGCCAGCGTGTTGATGGCGGGGCCGAAGGCACTGGGCATCATCGAGGGCATCGCCGAGGCGGTCAGCAGCCTGCTCAAACTTTTCGCCGGCGTGCTCGCCGACCGCACGCGCCACGTCAAATATTGGGTGTGGACGGGTTACGGCATCGCCGGATTCGCGCGACCACTGCTTGGCATCACCACGAGCTGGCTCGGCGTGCTGGCCTGCCGTTTTGCCGATCGCATCGGCAAGGGCCTGCGCTCGGCGCCGCGCGATGCGATGCTGGCACAGAGTGTCGATGCGTCGCAGCGTGGGTTGGCATTCGGATTCCATCGCGCCATGGACAACTTCGGCGCGGTGATCGGGCCGCTCGTCGCAGCGGCGATGCTGGCGGCGGGAATGTCGCTGCGGCATGTATTCCTGTGGGCCATCGTGCCGGGCGTCGTGGTGATCGCGCTGGCCTTGTTTCTCAAGGATGCGCCGCAGGAGCCCGCACAAAAGCCCGCATCGTTCTCGTGGACGCTGCGCGATTTTCCACCCGCATTCCGGCGCTACCTCATCGTGCTCGCACTGTTCACGCTGGGCAACTCATCGAACATGTTCCTGCTGCTGCGCGCGCGCGATCTCGGCCTGCCGCAAGCGCAGGTACCGATCCTGTGGGCGCTGACGTCTCTGGTCGCCGCGCTGTTGTCCACGCCGCTGGCGTCGCTGTCGGACCGACTCGGCCGCACGCGCCTGATCGTTTCCGGCTGGATCGTCTACGCGATTTTCTATCTGATCCTTGGCATGCAGACCGACAACACGTGGGCGTTGTGGCCGATGTTTGCCAGCTACGGGTTGTTTCTCGCAGCAACCGAAGGTGCGGAAAAAGCGCTTGTCGCCGATATGGTGCCGCGCGCATCCTCGGGTACCGCGTTCGGCTGGTACAACCTCGTGGTCGGCTTGTTCCTGCTGCCGGCGTCGGTCGTGTTCGGCTGGCTGTGGCAATTGGAAACTCCACTGGTTGCGTTCGGATTCGGCGCCGGTTGCGCCCTTGTCGCCGCGCTGTTGCTGAAATTCTGGGTCGAACCGGCACGCGCCACGGCGCAGTGATCCGCGCGCCTGCGATATAATCGCGCTTCTTTTTTCGTGGATTCAGACCATGCTCGATCCGGCACTGCTGCGCGGACAACTCGACGCTGTCGCCGAGCGGCTGGCGGTACGCGGCTACGACCTGCCCAAGACGCAGATCGAAGCGCTGGAAGCACGCCGCAAGGCGGCGCAGACGCAGACCCAGGAATTGCAGAACCTGCGCAACACGCGTTCCAAGGCCATCGGCATGGCGAAGGGCAAGGGCGAGGACACGACCGCGTTGATGGCCGAAGTCGCCGGCATCGGCGACAAATTGAAGTCTAACGAGCAAGCGCTGACGGACATCCAGAGCGAGTTGTCGGCGATCACGCTCGGCATCCCGAATCTGGCCGATGCGTCGGTGCCGCAGGGCAAGGACGAGAGCGAGAACAAGGAAATCCATCGTTGGGGTACGCCGCGCAAGTTCGAATTCACCGTGAAGGATCACGTCGAGTTGGGCGCGCGGCATGGCTGGCTCGATGGCGAAGTCGCGGCGAAACTTTCCGGCGCACGCTTTACGGTACTGCGTGGCGATCTTGCACGCCTGCATCGCGCGCTGGCGCAGTTCATGCTCGACCTGCACACGCAAGAACACGGACACCTGGAATGCAACGTACCGGTGATCGTCAACGCCGAGAGTCTATTCGGCACGAGTCAATTGCCGAAATTCGAGGAGGACATGTTCGCCACGCAACTCGGCGAGCACAAGCGCTATCTGATCTCGACCTCGGAAATTTCGCTGACGAACCTCGTGCGCGATGAAATCGTCGATCCGGAAAAACTGCCGATGCGCCTGACCGCGCATTCGCTGTGTTTCCGCGCCGAAGCCGGCGCCGCCGGCCGCGACACGCGTGGCATGATCCGCCAGCATCAGTTCGAGAAAGTGGAGTTGGTGACGATTGCCAAGCCATCGGAAAGCTGGGCCGAGCACGAGCGCATGACGCGCTGTGCGGAAACCGTGCTGGAAAAGCTCGGACTGCCGTACCGGCGCGTACTGCTGTGCACCGGCGACATGGGTTTTGCCGCAGCCAAGACCTACGATCTGGAAGTCTGGCTGCCATCGCAGAATACGTATCGCGAGATTTCCTCGTGCTCGAACTGCACCGATTTCCAGGCGCGGCGCATGCAGGCGCGCTGGCGCAACCCGGAAACCGGCAAGCCTGAACTTCTGCACACGCTCAACGGCTCCGGCGTCGCGGTCGGTCGCGCGCTGATTGCGGTGGTCGAGAACTACCAGAACGCGGACGGATCGATATCCGTCCCCCAAGTGTTGCGCACATACATGGGCGGAGCTGAAAAGATTTTCTGAATTCGGAGAGGTGGCCGAGCGGTTTAAGGCACCGGTCTTGAAAACCGGCGTGGTAGCGATACCACCGTGGGTTCGAATCCCACCCTCTCCGCCAGGCTCTTGCGCAGCCACGCCGGTCGCGCTACTTTGCCCGCGGGGAAACGACAGGGGTATGCGCCATGATCCGCATCGTGCTGGTGGACGATCACGCGCTCGTGCGCACCGGATTGCGCATGATCCTGGAAAAGCATCCGGACATGGAAATCGCCGGCGAAGCCGAGGATGGCGAACGCGGGCTCGCCCTGATCAAACATGCCAAACCGGACGTCGCGTTGGTCGATGTGCACATGCCCGGCGTGTCCGGCATCGAAGTCACCGAACGCGTGCGCCGCTCGAAACTCGACACGCGTGTCGTGATCCTGACCGTGGTGGACGAGGCGCCGTTCCCGAAGCGCCTGCTCGACGCGGGCGCGAGCGGCTATCTGACCAAGAGTTGCCCCGCCGATGAACTGGTCAAGGCCGTGCGCAAGGTCGCCGATGGCCAGCGCTATCTCGGCGGCGACATCGCGCAACAACTCGCACTGGCGACGATGGAGGGGGACGCGTCTCCCTTCGAGGATCTGTCGGCGCGCGAACTCGAAGTGGCGATGATGCTGGCGCAGGGCAGGGCGGCGAAACTCATCGCCTCGCATCTGCACCTGAGCGAGAAGACCATCGCCACCTACAAGGCACGATTGTTCGAGAAGCTCGGCATCGACAACGTCGTTGCGCTGGCGCATCTGGCCAGCGCGCACGGGATCCTGCCAAAGGCTTGATGCCGCGATCCGGCAATCTTGCGACTGCCGGTTCCCGATGGATTACTGCTGCGGTTCTTCCGGTGGCTTTGGCGCGGAAGGCGCAGCCTGTGGCGCTGGTGCCGGCTTTGGCGTCAGCACGATCGGCGGTGGAGTGAAGCGCGGCGGAATCGGCAACGGCAACCCCGGCATCAGTACCGGCTGTTGCGGTAGTGGACGCGGCGC
>JAFEEK010000329.1 GCA_018241165.1 Pseudomonadota bacterium | reverse complement strand
GCGCGTGGGCAAGGATGCGCTCGACGCAGTCCGCAGTGTCGGCGAGAAAATCCGTCATCGCCGAATCATCGCAGATTGCGCGCCAGTGCGGCACATTCGGTATCATCTGCCACGGGGAGGGACGCATGTCCGAGCGCTTCAAGATTGCCATCGTCGGTTCCGGGCCGGGCGGACTGTCCGCCGCGGCGCGCGCGGCCGAGCGCGGCGAGTCGCATGTGCTGCTCGAAGCCGAGCCGCACCTGTCGAACACGATCTTCCGCTACCAGAAGGGCAAGTTCGTGATGGACGAGCCCGGCATTCTTCCCTTGCGCGCGCCGGTGCCGTTCAAGGCGGGGTCGCGCGAATCCATCCTCGGCGCGTGGGACGAATCCGCCGCGCGTCTGAAGATCAACGTCCGCCACAAGCACGAAGTCAGCGCGATCAAAGCCGCGCCCGGCGGCGGTTTCGAATTGAAATGCAGCAACGGCCAGAGCATCGCCGCGGATTTCGTGGTGATGGGCATCGGCCTGCAGGGCAATATCCGCAAGCTGGGCTGCCCCGGCGAAGACCTGCCGTTCGTGCAGTACCAGCTCGACGATCCCGACGAATACGCCGGCGAAACCATCGTCGTAGTCGGCGCTGGCGACGCGGCGATCGAAAACGCGGTGGCGCTGGCGAAACAGAACAACGTCATCATCATCAACCGCAAGGATGAATTCGCGCGCGCCAAGAAAGGCAACGAGGCGGCCATCCTCAAGGCCATCGACGACGGCCGCATCGAGTGTTACTACAACTCCGCGCCCGAGCGCGTGGATGCGCTCAGCGTCGGGCGCAAACCCGGCCGCCTCATCCTCAATACCGCCAGCGGCAAGGCGCAGATCCTCATCGACCGCATCGTCGCGCGCCTGGGCGCGACCGCGCCGCGCGCTTTCGTCGAAGGTTGTGGAGTCGTCTTTCCGAACAAGGACCCGGCCTCGGTACCGGCGATCAGTTCGCAGTACGAATCCAACGTGAAGGGCCTGTACATCGTCGGCGCGCTCGGCGGCTATCCGCTGATCAAGCAAGCGATGAACCAGGGCTACGAGGTCATCGAATACATCCTCGGCAACAAGGTCGAACCGGCCGACGAGCCGCTGCTCAAGGCCAAGTTCGCGACGATGCCGGGCTTTCGTTCCGTCGACGAAGCGCTGGCGCGGATCCAGAAAAACGTGCCGCTGCTGGCCGGCATCACGCCGTTGCAATTGCGCGAGTTCATGCTCGATTCGGATATCCGCACGCCGGCGCCGGGCGAAACGATCTTCGCGCTGAACGACTACACGAATACCTTCTACAGCATTGCCGAAGGCGACGTGAAAATCGTGGTCGGCCCGGACAAGACGATCGCGCTGCGGCGCGGCGAGTTCTTCGGCGAGATGAGCCTGATTTCCGGACGCCGCCGCTCCGCAACGGTGCTGGCCGGCGCGAACTGCGTGTTGATCGAGACGCCGCGGCGATCGATGAACCGGCTGATCGCCTCGGTCGAATCGGTCAAACGCCACATCGACGAAGTGTTCATCCTGCGCGCGCTGCAATCGCGCTTCGCACCGGAAGCTTCCGCCG
>JAFEEK010000328.1 GCA_018241165.1 Pseudomonadota bacterium | reverse complement strand
AATCTGGAACCTCGTGTTCATGCAGTTCGATCGCGCCGCCGACGGCACGCTGTCGAAACTGCCGGCGCCGTGCGTGGATACCGGCATGGGCCTGGAGCGTCTCGCCGCTATCCTGCAACACGTGCACAGCAATTACGAGATCGACCTGTTCCAGCGCCTGATCAAAAAAGCTGCGGAACTGACCGGCACCAAGGATCTGGAAAACAAATCGCTGCGCGTGATTGCCGATCACATCCGCGCCTGTTCGTTCCTGATCGTCGATGGCGTTTTGCCTTCGAACGAAGGCCGCGGTTACGTGCAGCGCCGCATCATCCGCCGCGCGCTGCGCCACGGCTACATGCTTGGCCAGCGCAAGCCGTTTTTCCACAAACTGGTTCCGACCCTGGTCGTGGAAATGGGCGAGGCCTACCCGGAACTGGCTGCAAAAGCCGATCGCGTGGAAGCCGCGCTGCTGGCCGAGGAAGAACGCTTTGGCGAGACGCTCGAACACGGTATGAAGCTGTTCGATGAAGTCGCCGCGAATTCGAAGCAGACGATTCCCGGTGTCGAGGCATTCCGTCTGTACGACACCTACGGATTCCCGGTCGATCTCACCGCCGACATTGCGCGCGAGCGCGGGCTGAGCGTGGACATGGAAGGCTTCGAGAAAGCCATGAATGCGCAACGCGAACGCGCACGCGCGGCCAGCCAGTTCGAGACCAAGGCGTCGCTTTCCGCCGAGTTGGTGCAGCGCCTGGCGCCGACGAAGTTCCTGGGCTACACGACGCTGGACGCGGATGCGCTGAACGTCATCGGCATCGTCCACGCCGGCAAGGAAGTGGACGAGCTGCGTGACGGCGACGAGGCGATGTTGATTCTCGATGCCACGCCGTTCTACGCCGAATCCGGCGGACAGGTCGGCGACACCGGCGAGTTGAGCAATGCCGACGGTCGCTTTGCCGTGAACGATACGGTCAAGCTGGCGGGTTCTTTCCATGGCCATGTCGGACGCTGGAGCGGCAAACCGTTGCGCATCGGTGCACCGCTGGCCGGATCTGTCGATGCTTCGCGGCGTCAATCGACAGTGTTGAATCATTCGGCGACGCATCTGCTGCATGCGGCGTTGCGCCAGATACTTGGCGAACATGTAACCCAGAAAGGATCGCTGGTCGCGCCGGATCGCCTGCGTTTCGATTTTTCGCATTTCAAGCCGGTGTCGCACGAGGAATTGCACAAGATCGAGGACATCGTCAACGCCGAAGTGCGCCGCAATGTCGAGGCGCAAACCCACGACATGGGCTACGACGAGGCCATCGACTTCGGCGCGATGGCATTGTTCGGCGAGAAGTACGGCGATCGCGTGCGTGTGTTGCGCATGGGCGATTTTTCCACTGAATTGTGCGGCGGTACGCACGTCGCGCGCACCGGCGACATCGGCCTGTTCAAGATCGTTGCCGAATCCGGCGTCGCTTCCGGAATCCGCCGCATCGAGGCGCTGACCGGCGCCGGTGCGCTGGCGTTCGTGGCGGATGAAGAAAGGCGTTTGGGCGAGGTTGCGAATCTGTTATCGGCTGGCGGCGGCGATGCGATCGAAAAATTGCGCCAGCTTCTGGATCGGCAAAAAAAGCTCGAACGCGAACTCGATGCGATCAAGGCCAGGGCGGCAAGCGCGGCGGCGGGCGATCTGGCCTCAGGCGCAAAAGACATCAATGGAATCAAGGTGATCGCCGCACGACTGGATGGTGCGGATGCAAAGACCCTGCGTGACAGCGTGGATGCGTTCAAGCACAAACTCGGCGATTGCGTCGTCCTGCTGGCCGCGGGTGCGGATGGCAAGATCGCCCTGGTTGCAGGCGTCCACGGCAAGGCACTGGGCCGGATCAAGGCCGGTGAACTCGTGGCGCACGTGGCCGGTCAGATCAACGGCAAAGGCGGCGGACGTCCGGACATGGCCCAGGGCGGCGGCGAGGACTCGCCGAATCTCGCCGCTGCATTGGCAGATGTTCCTGCTTGGGTCGGCGCGCGACTTGCATAGCGCTTTGGTAGGATGCGACGGCGCGCAAGACTCGCGCGTCCATGACTTGGGTCACTGGCGCTTAACGCGGGTTCGGTTACGCTGGCGGTGTGCATATTGCAGGTGCATTGGAAGCTGGACTTGCGTCGGGGGACGGCGCGAACCTGAAGGAGATTGGTCATGCTGATTTTGACGCGCAGGGTAGGCGAGACATTGATGATCGGCGACGCCGTCAGCGTGACGGTGCTCGGCGTCAAGGGAAATCAGGTGCGCATCGGCATCAATGCGCCGAAGGACGTGGCCGTTCACCGTGAAGAAATCTACCAGCGCATCAAGCACGAACACGATGCGCCCGGCGGCGATACCCCGCCCGCTGCGCAAGGTTGAGCTTTACCGCGGGCGGCCTAGCCGTTATCCTTCGCGCCCTTGACGGAGAGGTGCCCGAGAGGCCGAAGGGGCTCCCCTGCTAAGGGAGTATAGGGTCAAAAGCTCTATCGAGGGTT
>JAFEEK010000327.1 GCA_018241165.1 Pseudomonadota bacterium | reverse complement strand
CCGGCGCAATCCTTGCGCGTGGATCACGCCGGTGCGGGCATGCGCCTGTCCGGATGGCTTGGCTTGCCGACGGCATCGCGAAGCCAGCCCGATCAGCAATTCTTCTACGTCAATGGCCGTCTCGTGCGCGATCGCGTGGTCACGCACGCGGTGCGCCAGGCCTATGCCGACGTGTTGTTCCATGGCCGTCATCCAGCCTACGTTCTGTTTCTGGAATTGCCACCCGAAGGCGTGGACGTGAACGTACATCCGGCCAAGTCCGAGGTGCGCTTCCGCGAAAGTCGTCTCGTGCACGATTTTCTGTATCGCACGCTCAACGAGGCACTGGCGGATACGCGAGCGGGGAATTCCCCCCTTCCGGGCTCCGCCCAGCTTCCCCCGCAGGCGGGGGAAGGAAAGGCGCCGGTTCTTGGATCAGCGTGGAGCCAGCCGCAGCGCGGCCTGGGTCTGGGCGTGCGCGAACCGATGGCCGATTACGCGGCGCTGTTGGGCGCGACGACGCCAGCGGTTGCATCGAACGCAGCAACACTCGATGAAACCGGATCGGGCGACGTGCCGCCGCTCGGTTTCGCGCTGGCGCAACTTGCCGGCATCTACGTGCTGGCCGAAAACGCGCAGGGTTTGGTCCTCGTGGACATGCACGCCGCGCACGAACGCATCACCTACGAAAAGCTGAAGAATGCACGCGCTTGCGACGGCATCCACTCGCAGCCGCTGCTGGTGCCGCTGACCTTGGCGGTCAGCGAACGCGAGGCGGCGGTGGCGCAGGAACATGCCGAACACCTGGCCACGCTCGGTTTCGAGATCGCGCGCGGCGGGCCGCAAAGCGTGATCGTCCGGCGCTATCCGGGAATCCTCGATGGCGCGGATGTCGGCGGTCTGGTGCGCGATGTGCTTGGCGACCTTGCCACACATGGCAATTCGCGCCGGCTGGAGGAAACCCAGAATGAAATCCTTTCCACGATGGCCTGCCACGGCTCGATCCGTGCCAACCGGCGCTTGACTTTGCCGGAAATGAACGCACTCTTGCGCGAGATGGAAGCGACCGAGCGTTCCGGTCAGTGCAATCACGGCCGCCCGACCTGGGTACAGATGTCGGTCGCGGAACTGGACAGGATGTTTCTCAGGGGTCGGTGACCCCAAGTCATTGGTTTGCGGAGAATCCCATGATTCATTCGATGTTGCTTGCGACGGCGGTGCTCGCCGCTACCGCCGGCGTTGCGGCTGATTCGACCTATGTAAAACAGATCCAGGATTGGCGGCACGAGCGCGCCGAACACTTGCGCGCGCCGCACGGATGGCTTTCATTGGTCGGATTGGATTGGCTCAAGGATGGCAAGAACACGCTCGGCTCGGCCAGGGACAGCGATATCGTGTTGGCGAAAGCGCCGGCGCATCTGGGCACGATCACGCTGACCGGCGGCAAGGCCACGATCGCGCTGGATGCAAAGTCTGGCGCGACCATCGATGGAAAACCCATTCGCGAGGCCGAACTGCTCGACGACAGCCATGACAAACCAACCACGATTGCGTTCGGCACGGTGAGTTTCTATCTCGTCCAGCGCGGCGACAAATACGGCCTGCGCGTGAAGGACAGCGAGGCGCCGGCGCGCACGCATTTTGCGGGCATCGACTATTTCCCGATCGACGAAAGCTGGCGCATCGAGGCGAAATGGGAAGCCTACGATCCGCCGCATGAAGTCGAAGAACCGAATGTCCTGGGCCAGATCGACAAGGTCGTGGTGCCGGGCGCCGCGGTTTTCGAGCGCGATGGCCAGACTTTCCGGCTGGAGCCCGTGGTCGAATCGCCGGGCGATACCAGCCTGTTCCTCGTGTTTGCCGACAAGACCAGCGGCCACGAAACCTATGGCGCGGCGCGCTTCGTCTACACCGAGCCGGCCAGGGACGGCAAGATCGTCATCGATTTCAACAAGGCTTACAATCCGCCTTGCGCGTTCTCGCCGTACGCGACTTGCCCCTT
>JAFEEK010000326.1 GCA_018241165.1 Pseudomonadota bacterium | reverse complement strand
CAGGGTCGGTGCGCGGTTGAGCAGCACCGGATGCTCGCGGATCACCTCTTCGAGGATGTCCCAAACCTCCGGGCTTTCGCTCTCGACCTTCTTCTTCGCCGCCTTGATCGTGGTGGCCAGACCACGGCGTTGCAGCTTGGAGAAGATGAACGGCTTGAACAGTTCCAGCGCCATTTTCTTCGGCAAGCCGCACTCGTGCAGCTTCAGGGTCGGGCCGACCACGATGACCGAACGGCCCGAGTAGTCGACGCGCTTGCCGAGCAGGTTCTGGCGGAAGCGGCCCTGCTTGCCCTTGATCATGTCGGCAAGCGACTTCAGCGGACGCTTGTTCGTGCCGGTGATCGCGCGACCGCGGCGGCCGTTGTCCATCAGCGCGTCGACGGCTTCCTGCAACATGCGCTTTTCGTTGCGCACGATGATGTCCGGCGCATTGAGTTCGAGCAGTCGGCGCAGGCGGTTGTTGCGGTTGATCACGCGGCGATACAGGTCATTCAGATCCGACGTGGCAAAGCGGCCGCCTTCCAGCGGCACCAGCGGACGCAGGTCCGGCGGCAGTACCGGCAGCACGGTCATGACCATGTACTCCGGACGGTTGCCGGAATCGTTGAAGGCTTCGACCAGCTTGATGCGCTTGGACAGACGCTTGAGCTTGGTCTCGGAACTGGTCGCCGCGATTTCTTCACGCAGGCGAATCAATTCGGCGCCCAGGTCGATGGTCTTGAGCAGCTCATAGACCGCCTCGGCGCCCATGCGTGCGTCGAACTCGTCGCCGTGCTCCTCGACCGCCTGCAGGTACTGCTCTTCATTGAGCAACTGGCCGCGATTGAGCGGGGTCAGGCCCGGATCGATGACGACATAGGCTTCGAAGTACAGGATGCGCTCGATGTCGCGCAAGGTCATGTCGAGCATCAGGCCGATGCGCGATGGCAACGACTTCAGGAACCAGATGTGCGCGACCGGCGAAGCCAGGTCGATATGGCCCATGCGCTCGCGACGCACCTTGGTCAGCGTCACTTCGGTGCCGCACTTCTCGCAGACCACGCCACGATGCTTCATGCGCTTGTACTTGCCGCACAGGCACTCGTAGTCCTTGATCGGTCCGAAGATGGCCGCGCAGAACAAGCCGTCGCGTTCGGGCTTGAACGTGCGGTAGTTGATCGTCTCGGGCTTCTTCACTTCGCCGAACGACCACGAACGGATCATTTCCGGCGAGGCCAGCGCGATCTTGATCGAGTCGAAATCGAGCGATTGGCGGGTCTGGTTGAACAGGTTCAGCAGGTCTTTCATTTTGCGTTCTCCAATTCGGAGGGATTCAGGCGATGGCGGGCAGGCTCAGGTTCCGGAAGCGCGCTTCAGCGCTCTTCCAGTTCCATGTTGATCGCCAGCGAACGAATCTCCTTGACCAGCACGTTGAACGACTCGGGCATGCCCGCGGCCATTTCGTGCTCGCCGTCGACGATGTTCTT
>JAFEEK010000325.1 GCA_018241165.1 Pseudomonadota bacterium | reverse complement strand
CCAGTGCAGTTCGCCGCCCTGGGTTTCGCCGCGATAGCGCGTGGCATGGACGTAGTCGAATTCGAGGTCGGTTGAAACCGCCAGCGCGAGTGCACCGGAGAAAATCAATCCGCCGTGCATCACGCTCAGGTACAACGGCACCTCGCCTGCGAGCGCGGCGTCGATGTCGCGGCCCATGCGCGCGATCACCGAATCCAGTTCGGAGCGGCCGTGGAGCAGTTCTGCGGTTTTCAGTGCGTCGGCGAGTGCGGGACGAGTCATGCGAGTGAGGGTTCCAGTGTGGTCAGGCGCGCAACGAAGCGCGCGCGTTGGGGATTGTCGATGAGGGCTTGCCAGGTCGATGCGATTTTGCCGCGCAAGGCCTCGGTGACAGCGGGATCGCACGCCGGTTCATCACGGCTGGCGACCAGCGCATCGGGCACGATTTCGGGTTTGCACGCCAGCACGATATCGCAACCGGCGTCGCGATGCGCGGCGATGCGCGCAGCGATGCTGCCGGCGCCTTCCGCGGCTGCCATGCTGATGTCGTCGCTGAATACCACGCCATGAAAACCCAGTTCGCCGCGCAGGATGTCGCGAATCCAGATTGCGGAATAACCCGCCGGACTCCCATCCACGGCCGGATACGTCACGTGGCCCATCATCACCGCTTCGGCGCCGGCTTGGATTGCATCAGCGAACGGAATCAGGTCGGCATCGCGGATTTCGTCCAGCGCACGCCGGTCGATCGCGGTTTCCAGGTGCGTGTCCTCGCGCACCGAGCCGTGTCCCGGAAAGTGCTTGAGCGTCGCCGCCATGCCTGCGAGGCGCATGCTGCGCACGTATTCCAGTCCGAGTTCGGAAACGATTTTCGGATCGGCGTGGAAAGCACGTTCGCCGATGACGACATTGCCGCGCGCCAGGTCGAGCACCGGCGCGAAGCTGAAATCGATGTCAATGGCGCGCATTTCGCTGGCCATCAGCCAGGCATGCTCGCCGGCCAATTCCAGCGCGAGCCGCGAATCGCGCGCGTAGATCTCGCCGATCCGAGCCAGCGCGGGCAGGCGCGTGAAGCCCTGGCGAAAACGTTGCACCGGACCGCCTTCCTGGTCTACGCACACCAGCAGCGGTTCGTCGCGGGCAGCGCGAATGGCCGCGATCAACTCCGTCACCTGTTCGCGCGATTCGAAATTGCGCTTGAACAAAATCACGCCGCTGACCTGCGGGGCGCGAATCCAGTCGCTTTCGGCCGGTCGCAATTGCGTGCCTTCGATTCCGATGATCAACAACGCTCTACTTCCTTTCGAAAACCGCGATCGATTCTACATGCGCGGTGTGCGGAAACATGTCCATCGCGCCGGCGGCGCGCAGCGTGAATCCATGCCGGCTCACCAGCGTTGCGGCGTCGCGCGCCAGCGAGGCGGGATGGCAGGACACGTAAACGACGCGGCGCGCGGATTTGCGCGGCAGGTATTCGAGCACGGCCTCCGCGCCGCTGCGCGGCGGATCCAGCAACACGAGATCGTAATCGGCCTTTGCCCACGGCGCATCGCGCTGGTCGGCGGCAAGATCGGCAGCGAAGAACTGCGCATTGGCGATGCCGTTGCGCCGTGCATTCTCGCCGGCGCGGCGCACCAGGCCGGCTTCGCCTTCCACGCCGGTGACGTGGGCGGCACGGCGCGCCAGCGGCAAGGTGAAATTGCCCAGACCGCAGAACAGATCCAGCACGCGATCCGTCGACTGCGGATCGAGCAGGCCCAGCGCATGATCGATCATCGCGCGATTCATGCCGGCGTTGACCTGCACGAAATCCAGCGGCTTGAATTCCAGTTCCACGTCGTAATTCGGCAGCCGGAACGTGAGCTGGGCATGCTCCGGATACAGCGGCGCGACGCTGTCGATGCCGCCGGATTGCGAGAAAATCGCCAACGCATGCGTTTTCGAAAACTCGACAAGCGCGGCCTGGTCGCGTTCCGACAGCGGATGCAGATGGCGGAACACGAGTGCGGCGCTGTCGTCGCCGATCGCGACTTCAATTTGCGGAATATCGCGCCTGGCATCCAGGGTCTCGATCCGCGCCGCGATGTCGGCGATGCGT
>JAFEEK010000324.1 GCA_018241165.1 Pseudomonadota bacterium | reverse complement strand
CGGATCAAGTCACACAACGCCAGCGAGGCATGGAAAACCGTAAGCCGCATTTGTACCGCGATTCATTGTACGGTAGTATTCCGTACAAAGGAGACAACCATGACCGCACTCGCGCGCCTCGATTTGCGCCTGAACCTTGCCGACAAGGCCCGCATCAACCGGGCCGCCGACTTGCGCGGCGTGCCGGTGTCGGCGTTCGTACGCGATGCCGTGTTGCGGGAAGCCGAAAGCGTGATGACGGCCGAGCTTACTGTCACGCTTTCGCCCGCCGAATCGCGCCGCTTCGTTGCGGCGCTGGACAAACCTTTCAAGCCGAATGCGCGCTTGAAGAAGGCGATGGCCGATGCCGCCAAGCTGATCGGCTGACGTGGCGCTGCATATTGTGCGGCTCGATCCTGCCCGGCACGACCGGGCCAGGTTCGATTGCGGCACGCCATCGCTGAACCGCTACCTGCGCGTGCAGGCTGGCCAGCACCAACGCGACGGCATAGCCACCACGCACGTGCTGATCGACGATGCGGACTCGGCAAATGTGTTGGGCTACTGCAGCCTTGCCGCCGCGCAGGTCAATCTGGCCAGCCTGCAACCCGCCGACCAAAAGCGATTGCCGCACTATCCGGTTCCCTCGGTGCGCGTGGCGCGGTTGGCGGTGGCCACCTGTGCGCAAGGCAACGGGTTCGGTTGCCTGTTGCTGGGCCACGCCGCCAACTGCAGCCTGCAACTGCGCGAGCAGCTTGGCGCGCGCCTGCTGGTGGTGGATGCGATCGATGCGCGTGCAGCAGCGTTCTACCGTGTGCATGGCTTCCGCGAAACGGCAGACGACGCGCGCACCTTGTATCTGCCTCTGGGTAAAACATGAGTACCACTGCGGGTACCGGCGGGGAGTGAGCGCGACTCGGTTCAGATACGCGTCGCTGTCTGTAACGCCGCGTTCCAGATCTGCTGCACCTGATCGAACTGGCCGGGATCGTGACCGATCATGACCAAGGTGCCATGCGCCATCGGCACACTGCGGCCCATCCAGCCGGCATGCGAAAAATCGGTGGATTGGCCAGCATGGTCGTCGACGAGGTACATCACCGTGACCGGGCCGTTGGCGCGCGGCATGACCATGTGCACCGATTTGAACTTGCCGACCGGACAGCACTGCACATAGCTGATGTCGGCGGGCACCTTGGCAAGGTCGATGCCGCGTTCGGCGAAGGCCTTGCGCACGGCGGCGTCGGCAACCGGCGCGGTGTAGGCGAGCGCCGGCGCTTCCGGGCCGAGCATGTGCGCGATGGCCGCATCGCCGAGCGGCTGCGCGCGCGTGACGCGCCAGCCGACGCCGACCGCAAGCACGGCCGCCGCGGCAAGCGCCAGCCAGCCTGAACCGCGGCGCCGGCGCTGGCTTTCGCGGCGTTGCTGCGTGGCCTGCGCGAGCAGGATCGATTCGGCCAGGTTCGGCGGCGGCGGAATCGACAGCGCGCGGCCGAGCGAGGCCTCGAACGCGAGCGCATCGGCCTGCGCCTGCGCGCAACGCGGGCACTCGCGCGCGTGTGCGACGAAGTCCGCGTCGCTCGATTGCGGATGGATGTTCAATTCGCGGCGGAATTCGAGACAGTTCATGACAGTTGCGCTTCTTTGACGTCGCCGGCGAGCATGCTTTTCAATTTCTGCCGCGCGCGAAAAACCTGGGTCATCACCGCGGCCGGCGTGATGTTCAATTCCTGCGCGATCTCGTCGCAGGAAAATCCGCCCAACACCTGCATCAGCAGCGGCTCGCGGTACTTGGCATCCAGCCGATGCATCGCGGCGCGGATCAGTCCGTCTTCGCCGATGGACTCGGGCGTGTGCGCATCGCGCTCGTCGGCGATGTCGAGGTCGTCGACGTCGTCGAACTGCGGGCGCTTGCGTTCGTACAGGCGCGCATGTTCGCGGCGCAGGATCGTGATCAGCCAGGCCTTGGCCGATGCCGTGTCGCGCAGCGAATCCAGCGAACGCCACGCGCGCAGGAACGTTTCCTGCACCAGGTCGTGCGCCAGCGCATCCTCGTTGCACAACCAGTAGGCGTAGCGGTACAGGTCGCCGGACAGGCCGCGCACGAGCGCGTCGAATTGCCGCTGCTTGTTGCTCACATCCGGTTTAGACCCGACGCCGGCCATGATTCTTTCAGCGAATCTTTTCGAGGATGCCCTCGAGCTCGTCCAGCGAGTGGTAGGCGACGACCAGCTTGCCGCGCCCGCCGCGGCCGTGCTGGATGCTGACCTTGGCCGCGAGTTTGTCGGCCAGTTCGCGTTCCAGCGCGACGATGTCGGCATCGCGCGCCGGCGCGGCCTTGG
>JAFEEK010000323.1 GCA_018241165.1 Pseudomonadota bacterium | reverse complement strand
CGGCGCCAAGCAATACGCCGTTGCCGGATTCGCGAAAATCCGTGAGCAACTGATGCCGCGGAGCTGTGCCTTGCACGAACAACGGGTACGGCAGATCGCCCAGCAACACGGCCGCTTTCTTCAGCGCACGGTGCGAGGTGAACAACACGAAGGTGCGGCCACGCGCCGCGGCGATGACGTCGCGCGCGACGGCGACGACACGTTCGGTGTAGTCCGGTGCGTTCGGATCGGGCAGCCCCTTCGGCAGATACGCGAGCGCCTGCGTCGCGTAATCGAACGGACTCGGCAAACTCACTTCCACCGGATCGTCCAGGCCGAGCTGGCGCGAGAAATGTTCGAAGCTGCCCGCGACCGACAGCGTGGCCGAGGTGAAAATCCAGCTCGCCAGCGATTGTTCGCGCAAGGCGCGCAGCGGCGGCGCGAGATCCAGCGGCGTTGCATGCAGGGCGAACCCGTGAGTCGTCGCCTCGTACCAGTGCACCGCCTCGTGCGCGCCGCCGTCGAGCACGGCATGCAGGCGCTGGCACAGGGCTTCGGCGCGCTCGTGCGCGCTGGCAAGGCCGCGCGAGCGTTCGGCCTGTGCGCCCAGCGCATCAGCCAGTTTGCGCAACGATTCTTCGAGTACGCGCAATTCCTGCATCGCAGGCGCGTTGTTTTCGATCAGCGCGAACGCGCCTTTGGCCGGCAGCGCGTCCAGCGCCAGGCGCACGCGCTTGACCGCTGGCACGACCGCCTCGTAGGGCTCGCGCAGGGATGCCAACGCGCCGGATACGCTCGCGCATTCGGCCAGCGTGTCGCTGGCCAGTTCCGTCATCTGACGCGCGGTGATGCTGGTGGAAAAAAATACGCCGGCCAGTTCCGGAATCTGGTGGGCCTCGTCGAGCACGAAGGCGTGTGCACCGGGCAGGATTTCGCCGAAGCCTTCCTGCTTGATCGCCAGGTCCGCAAACAGTAGATGGTGATTCACGACAACCAGATCGGCCTCCTGCGCGGCGCGCCGCGCGCGGACGACGAAGCATTCCGCGTACAACGGGCATTCCGCGCCGAGGCAGTTTTCCGCTGTCGAGGTCACGCGCGGCCACAGCGGCGAATCTTCCGGTACATCGGCAAATTCGCCGCGGTCGCCGCTTGCGGTGCGTTCGCCCCAGGCGCGGATCGCCTGCACCTGCGCGGCCTGTTCGCGCGTGGCGAAGCGGCCATCCTTCAATGTCTGTTCGAGGCGATGGCGGCACAGGTAGTTCGCGCGGCCCTTGAGCAGGCTCGCCTTCAGGCGCGCACCGAGCACGGCGCGCACGCGCGGCAGGTCGCGGTGGAACAACTGATCCTGCAAGGTCTTGGTGCCGGTGGAAACGATCACGCGCTTGCCGGACATCAGCGCCGGCACCAGATACGCGAAGGTTTTTCCGGTGCCGGTGCCGGCTTCGACCACCAGTGTCTGCCGCTCGACGATGGCCTCTTCGACTGCTTCGGCCATGTCCTGCTGGCACGCGCGCGGCACGAAACCGGAAGCCTCGGCCGCGAATGGTCCATCCGCGCCGAGCAATTCGCGCGCACTGGCAAAGCGCATCATCAGTACCGCGTCACCGGCGGCACGCGGCAGGCTTGGATCTTCGCACGCGCCTGTTCCGCACCGGCGGCATCGCTTTGCACGGTGAGCGCGCGCGCCAGCGTTTCAAGGTTGCGCGCGCACAGGCCGCCAACTTTCGGACCAAGGTCGTACGACTGCGCGGCCAGTTCGCCGGCGTGCTTCCAATCGCCTGCCTCGATGGCAAGTTCCGCGGCGTATTGCAGGATGTCCGGCGCGCGCGGCGCGATTTTCAGCGCCTTGCCAACGTCGGCCTGCGCGGCGGCAACCTGGCCTTTGGATTCTTGCGCATGCGCCGCGTGGAGGAATCCATCCACGGCCGGATCGCGCACCGCATGCACCTGCACACTGGACTCGTAATGCGCGCCGAGCGCACGGATAGCGGCGACCGCACCGACCGCATCCGGCGGGGGCGGCGCCTTGGCGGGCGGCTGCGAGCAGGCGGACAGCGCCATGCCTGTCGCTGCAACGATCAGTCCCGGCCAGCGGATGGAAAAACGGTAGGTGAACAAGGGACAAGAAAACCTGCGAAATTCAGGCACAAGTTTAACCGATTCGATGACAGCGCAGGCCGCATCCGCGATAATCGCCTTTCCCGCCATTGCCGGTGAAATCCCCATGAAATACACGCACGCACTTGCATTCTCCGCCCTCGGCTGCGCACTGGCCGCACCGGCCTGGGCCGACTTCAGTGCCGATTTCGCCACCGTGCAAGGCACGGGCAGTGCATCGCTGACGCGCATCGAGGTATCCGGCGGACACATGCGCATGGATACCGGCGATCACAGCATGCTGGTGGATTCAGGCACCGGTCGCATCATCATGCTGCAAAACGACAAGCGCCAGTACATGGACATGGGCAAGATGGCGCAGTCGCTCAATGCCATGCTGGCCAACGTGCCGCCGCAGATGCG
>JAFEEK010000322.1 GCA_018241165.1 Pseudomonadota bacterium | reverse complement strand
TCATGTGGCCGGGCATGCGTCCGGCGACCGGATGGATGGCGAACTTCACGTCCTTGTCGCGCTTGATCAGGTTCTGCGACAGTTCCCAGATCTTGTGCTGTGCCTGCGCCACCGCCATGCCGTAGCCCGGCACGATGATGATCTTCTCGGCCATGTACAAAAGCGATGCCGCGTCGTCGGCTTCGATGGGCTTGAGCGAACCGGTGATCGCCTGCGCTGCGCCGCCGCCCGCACCGAAGTTGGAGAACAGGACGTTGCTGATCGAGCGATTCATGGCCTTGGCCATCAGGCGCGTGAGCAGCGTACCGGCCGCGCCGACCACGATACCGGCAATGATCAGCGCGATGTTGCCCTGCACGTAGCCTTCGAAACCGACGGCCAGGCCGGTGAACGCGTTGTACAACGAGATCACCACCGGCATGTCGGCGCCGCCGATCGGCAGCGTCATCAGGATTCCGAACAACAGCGCTGCGGCGAAGAACAGCACGATGGTCTGGGTCTGCGGATGCAGCACCACCATTGCGCCCAGGGCCACGGCGGCGAGGAAGCACAATCCATTCACGAGCTGCTGGCCGGTGAAGCGGAAGGTCTTGTCCATCCAGCCCTGCAGCTTGGCGAAGGCAATCAACGAACCGGTGAACGAAATCGAGCCAATCAAGGCGCCAATCACCGCAAGTACGACTTGCGAGGTATTCGCATGCGGCTGCATCGGCACGAATTTCGGGGTAGTGGCGAGTGCGGCGAATCCGAGCAGCGCGCTGGCGCCGATGGCCGCGGCCGAGCCGCCGCCCATGCCGTTGTACAGCGCCACCATCTGCGGCATTGCCGTCATTGCCACGCGCTTGCCGCTGTACCAGGCAATGACGGTGCTGATCGCGATGGCGATGAAGATCAGTGCGGCGTTTTCGATCAGCAGGCCATGATCGCCGCCGTGATGGAAAAATGTCGCGATCACGGCAACCAGCACGCCCACGCCAGCCCACTGGATGCCGCTGCGCGCGGTCACCGGCGAGGACATGCGCTTGATACCCATGATCAGCAGCACGGCGGCGATGAAGTAACTCGCCTGAATCATGAAGGAAACGATTTGCGCGGTGTTCATGGTTTGGCTCCATCCTGACCGGAGCCGGGCTTCTTGCTCGACTTGAACATCTCGAGCATGCGTTCGGTGACGACGTAACCGCCGGCGGCGTTGCCGGCGCCGAGAAATACGCCGATGAAACCGATGACTTGCTCGGTCGGCGTAGTCGCCTCGCCCAACGCGACCATCGCGCCGATCAGCACGATGCCATGCACGAAGTTCGAGCCGGACATCAGCGGCGTGTGCAGGATCACCGGCACGCGCGAAATGATCTCGTGGCCGGTGAAGGCGGCGAGCATGAAAAGGTAAAGCGCCAGGAATCCGTCGATCATTTTACTCACCCCGCTTTTTTCTCGTCATTCCAGCGCAAGCTGGAATCCAGTGCCTTTGCTCTTTCCAGCGCATCGAAAGTCGCTGGATCCCGGCTTTCGCCGGGATGACGAACTAAGTGCCTTCCACCAATTGCTTCGTCGCCTCGTGCTTGATCTGCCCCGCGTGCGTGACGCAGGTCTTGGCGATCAGTTCGTCGTTCCAGTCCAGGGCCAACGCGCCTTCTTTCAAACTCAGCTCGAGGAAGTTGTACAGATTCTTCGCATACAGCTCGCTGGCATGAATCGGCGCGGTGGCCGCGAGATTCACCGGGCCAATCACCGCAACGCCATTCGATGAAGTAATCGTCTTGCCGGCTTCGGTGAGTTCACAGTTGCCGCCCGTCTCCGCGGCAATATCCACGATCACGCTGCCCGCCTTCATGCCTTCGACCATCGCTTTCGTGATGATGCGCGGCGCCTTGCGGCCCGGCACCGCGGCGGTGGTGACGATCACATCCACGCCCTTGATGTGTTCGGCCAGCGCGGCCTGCTGTTGCGCGCGTTCCTCGGCGGTCAGCTCTCGCGCGTAGCCCCCCGTGCCGGCGGCGCTGACCCCAAGTTCGACGTATTTGGCGCCGAGCGACTGGATCTGCTCTTTCGTCTCCGGACGCACGTCGAAACCTTCGACTTGCGCGCCGAGGCGGCGCGCCGTGGCGATGGCCTGCAAGCCGGCAACGCCCGCGCCGACGATCAGCACTTTCG
>JAFEEK010000321.1 GCA_018241165.1 Pseudomonadota bacterium | reverse complement strand
CTGGAAGCTGCAAATCCGCATCGAGAACTTCAGCGACCAGACCGTGCACTACGGCGCGTTCAAGGCGGATTTGCGCGTCGGCGGCGAAGCGGCGGGCACGATCGACACGAATGCGGACCTGGACATACCCGGCGAAAACGCCGACATCCTCGACATC
Source organism: Pseudomonadota bacterium (assembly GCA_018241165.1). Classification (GTDB taxonomy): domain Bacteria; phylum Pseudomonadota; class Gammaproteobacteria; order Xanthomonadales; family Rhodanobacteraceae; genus Rudaea. The sequence continues at coordinate 1,983 of JAFEEK010000321.1, read as the reverse complement.
ACTCTCATGCCCGGAGCCGACGCAACGAAAGCGTTCAAGGCCGATCTGTCGCATCCCGACGGCGTTGCCTACGAGCTGAAGGGCACGATCGATATCCCGTCCGCCAAGGATTTCAAGTTCGAACACAAGAGCAGGCTGTCGCCGATTCCGGGCGTGGCCAATTCCTACCGTTGAGGATCGCGCGATGACCATCTATAAATCCCCGCTCGCGGACATGCGCTTCGTCCTGTTCGACCTGCTCAAGCTCGACGCGCAATACGCGCGCATCGATGGCGGCGCGAACGCGACGCGCGATGTGGTCGACGCGATCCTCGACGAAGCCGCGAGGTTTTCCGAAACCGTGCTCGCGCCGCTGAATGCGCCGGGCGACGAGACCGGCTGCTCGCTGGACAAGGCCACCGGTGCGGTGACGACGCCGGCGGGCTTCAAGGACGCCTACAAACAATACGTCGATGGCGGCTGGAGCGGCCTGAACGCGCCGGAAGCCTACGGTGGCCAGCATCTGCCCGAATCCATCGGCGCGCCGCTGAAGGAAATGCTCGACTCGGCGAATCTGTCCTGGGGAAATTTCCCGTTGCTCTCGCACGGGGCGTCCGAAGCCCTGCGCCTGCACGGCGAGGAATGGCAGCGCGTGGCGTTTCTCAAGCCCATCGTCGAAGGCCGCTGGACCGGCACGATGTGCCTGACCGAGCCGCATTGCGGATCGGACCTTGGCCTGCTCAAGACCCGCGCCGAGCCGCAGCCGGATGGCACGTACAAGGTGAGCGGCACGAAGATTTTCATCACCGCCGGCGAGCACGACTTGACCGAAAACATCGTGCACCTGGTGCTCGCGCGCCTGCCCGACGCGCCCGCGGGCGTGAAAGGCATTTCCTTGTTCATCGTACCGAAGTATAAAACCGATAAAAGTGGACAAATGGGTGCGCGCAACGCGGTGAGCTGCGGCGCGATCGAGCACAAGATGGGCATCCACGCATCCGTCACCTGCGTGATGAATTTCGACGGCGCCGACGGTTACCTGATCGGTGCGCCGAACAAAGGCTTGAACGCGATGTTCACCATGATGAACACCGCGCGCCTCGCGGTGGGCATCCAGGGCCTGGGCCTGATCGAACGCGCCTATCAGGGCTCGCTCGCCTACGCGCGCGAACGCCTGCAGGGCCGCGCGCTGAGCGGCGCGAAATTTCCGGACAAGCCCGCCGACCCGCTGATCGTGCATGCGGACATCCGCCGCATGTTGCTCACGCAAAAGGCGTTCGCCGAAGGCGGCCGCGCGTTGGCCTACTATGCCGCGAGCCTGGTCGATCTGGTCGAACGCGCGCCAACCTCGGACGAACGCAAGCGCGCGGATGAACTGCTCAGCTTCATCATCCCGATCACCAAGGCGCTGCTCACCGAAGCGGCGAACGAATGCACCTACCACGCCGTGCAGATTTTCGGCGGGCACGGCTACATCCACGAAACCGGGATGGAACAATTCGCGCGCGATGCGCGCATCACCACGATCTATGAAGGCACCACCGGCATCCAGGCGCTGGATCTGCTCGGGCGAAAGATAATGCAGACGCAAGGTGTCGGATTGAAGCACTTTCTCGAGGAAATCGGCGCGTTCTGCCAGGCCAATATCGCCAACACGGGCGTGCAGGAGTTCGTCGCCCCGCTTGCGACAAGCGCCAAGCAGTGGGCGGACCTGACCCAGGAAATCGGCAAGCGCGCGGCGGCCAATCCCGACGAGGTCGGCGTGTGTGCGGTCGACTATCTGTTCTATTCCGGCTATATCGCGCTCGCCTACTTCTGGGCGCGCGGCGTCGCTGCGGCGAACGCGTCAGCGCAATCCGCCGAGTTCAAGCAGGCCAAGCTCGCCACCGCGCGCTTCTACTACGCGCGCATCCTGCCGCGCACGCTGTCGCACGCCGCCAACCTGCGCGCGGGCGTGGATTCGCTGATGGCGATGCCGGATGCGCAGTTCGGGTGAACGGGGTG
>JAFEEK010000320.1 GCA_018241165.1 Pseudomonadota bacterium | reverse complement strand
GTCGCTGCGAGTATACCCGCCGTCCCCTTCCTCGCGCCAAACGCCACGTCAGGTAGCGGTGGGAGTCTGGTTCTGTACCTGCGTGTACTGCGCCGGCTTGGGATCGAGAAATCCCAGCCCGTGGCAGTAGTTCATCACGTGCACGCCGTGCGCGCGCTGTTCGTCGCGGATGGAATCGCGCAACTGCACCATCTTGGTCCAATGCACTTTCGGGCGGTAGTGGTGCTCGGCGTGGAAGCCGTTGTACAGCCAGATCCAGTTGTAGAACTTGTTGTAGGTGGACACGCCCCAGGCGATGGGGTCGTCCGGATTGCCCTTGAAGTGTTCGTAATAGCCGTTCAGCGACGACAGCGAATGACCGAGGTAATAGAACGGCACCAGGGCGAGGAAGGCACGCCAGTCGAAAATCAGGCAAGCGAGGTAGATGCCTACCACGATGTAGATTTCGCGCCAGATCCACTTCGCCTTGTCCGGGAATTTTTCCTTGACCCGGCGATAGACCTCGCCGATGTCGTCGCGGAAATAACTGTAAAAAGTATACGTCCACGGGCTTTCGACCTTGCCATCCTTGCCGTGGCGCCAGATCGACAGCGGATCGATGGTGCTGCCGTTCGCACCGATCCGATCCATGTTGCCGACGTGATGGCGCAGGTGCACGTGATGGTAGAACTCCTGCGAGAAACCATCCGTCAGCGACAGGATGACGCTGTAAATCCGGTTCAATACCGGTGAGGAGAAGAACGGATTGTGGATGAAGTTGTGGCTGCTGGAGTTGATGCTCCACGAAATGCTGATCGAATACACGCAGGCGAGGGGAATCCACAGCGCCCATGGCATGGCATGGAAGCCGAAGAACAAGGCGGCGACAAAAACCAGATGGCCCAGCACCATCAGCGCGGGAATGATGTCCCACGGGGTGTAGGCGAAAAAGGCGGAACGGCTCGACATGCGCACGCAGAACGACGAAAATGGGCGTTGGCCGATTTTGCCAGAAAGCACCCCGCAATACGTTAAAACCCCCTCAATTCAAGCTGTTGCCGCTCAGGAAACCTTAATGCGCGGCACCGATAATGCTGCACACCATTCTGCCCGGCAACCCCGACGTGTCCCACTGGACCATCCTCTGCGATTTCGACGGCACCATCGCCCTCGACGACACCACCGATACCCTGCTCGATCGCTTCGGGCAGCCCGGCTGGGAAGTTCTCGAAGATCACTGGAAGGCCGGTCGCATCAATTCTCACGATTGCATGGCCGGCCAGGTCGCCCTGCTCGACATGAGCCGCGACGAACTCGATGCGCACCTGGATGCGCGCGCCGTGGATCCCGCGTTCGGCGCGTTCGTGGACTCGGCGCAGGCGCAGGG
>JAFEEK010000031.1 GCA_018241165.1 Pseudomonadota bacterium | reverse complement strand
GAAGCCGACCCCGTAGCTCAGCTGGATAGAGCGCGCCCCTCCTAAGGGCGAGGTCGCCCGTTCGAATCGGGCCGGGGTCGCCACGTCAATGCAGGCGCGTCGCCAATGCCGGAGCGAGGCTTGCCAGGAACGCATCTACGGCTGCTGTGTAATCGCCCGCCTCACCCAGCATTTTGTTGATCTCGCCATGGCGCATGTCCTCGGGCAATACCTGCGCACGACTGCCGAATCCTTGCGCCTTCGCGACAAACGCCCGCGCCTGCGCGCACGAATCCGCGCGCCGCGACGAGCACACCGCGAGAAACGGAGCGATTTGCCCATGCAATTGCGTGATTGGCGAAGCTGCAGACCACGCTGCCGGATCGTTGCCGAATGCGTCGTCGTACAGGCCTAGATGGCGCGACTGCATGATCGTCGTGACATTGAATGCCGCGCTGTCCAGCGCCACCGTGCCGAGCCACGGCAAGGCGCCCTGCGAGGTCGCCAGCGTCGGTTCGGCCGAAATCAGCGACACCAGATGCGCGCCAGCCGAATGTCCCATCAATACGAACGCATGCGGATCTCCGCCCCACTTGGGTGCGTCGCGCTGCGCCACGGCCAACGCCTTGCCGACAAAAGTGGCCTGCTGCAGCGGCGTGGCGTCCGGCAGCATCGGATAATCGACCGACACGAACACGAATCCTTTCGGCAACCAGTGCGAAACCTTGTTTTCGACGACACCGCGTGCGGTCTTGTCGCCGCGCTTCCAGCCGCCACCGTGGACCATGAAAATGACCGGCGCAGCGTGCGCTCCGGACGGCGCGTAAACATCAAACGCCTGATTTTCGCCCGTACCATAGTGCTGGTCGTGCAGCACCGCGGTTCCCGGCGGCAATCGTGTCGCATCCACGCTGCGCCCTGCCCGCGCACTGCCGGTGGCGCGCAAATTCCCCAAGGACTGCCCCGCAGCGCCGGCGGCGAACGCAAGGCAGGCGAAAAGCAGCACATTCCGGATCGTGTTCATGGCGATTTCAACGCGCCCTGGCACGAATGGTTGACGCCAGCGGCCGGATTCGAGGCGAACGCGCTGCCGCTGGTACAATAGGCGGTCAATTCATTGCCTTCGGCGCAACGCCGACCTGGAGCCGTCATGTCCCAATCCATCCTTTCCGCGCTCGGCCTTGCCGAGACCGAATCCGGCACGTACCTCGGCAACGGCGAGTGGTCGAAAACCACGAATGCCGGCACGATCGACGTGGTCAATCCGAGCACGCACGCCGTCATCGGCCGTGTGCATGCCAGCTCCGCTGCGGATTACGAAACCATCGTCAAGCGCGCGCAGGAAGCGTTCAAGCACTGGCGTTCGGTGCCTGCGCCCAAGCGTGGCGAAGCCGTGCGCCTGTGCGGCGAGGCGTTGCGCAAACACAAAGATGCGCTCGGTTCGCTGGTCGCGCTGGAAATGGGCAAGATCAAGCCCGAAGGCGACGGCGAAGTGCAGGAGATGATCGACATCGCCGACTTCGCGCTCGGCCAGTCGCGCATGATGTACGGCTCGACCATGCACTCGGAGCGCCCCGGCCATCGCATGTACGACCAGTATCATCCGCTCGGTCTCGTCGGCATCATCAGTGCGTTCAATTTTCCGGTCGCGGTGTGGGCCTGGAATGCGTTCGTCGCCGCGGCCTGCGGCGACATCTGCATCTGGAAGCCGTCGCCGAAAACACCGCTGTCGGCGATCGCCGCGCTGAAAATCTGCAATGCCGCGCTCAAGGCCGGCGGCTTCCCGGATCTGTTCTTCCTGTTCAATGATGCCGGCAACGAACTGGCGGCGAAATTCGTGGACGATCATCGCATCGCGCTGATCAGCTTTACCGGTTCCACCGCGGTCGGCCGTCATGTCGGCGAGCGCGTGGCCAAGCGCATGGGCCGTTCGTTGCTCGAACTCGGCGGCAACAACGCGATCATCGTCGATCAGACCGCGGATCTGAAACTCGCCATTCCCGCCATCGTGTTCGGCGCGGTCGGCACCGCCGGCCAGCGCTGCACGACCACGCGCCGCCTGTTCGTGCACGAGTCGATCTACGACAACGTGGTGAACACCCTGATTGGCGCGTATCAGCAGGTCGAGAAGAAAATCGGCGATCCGACGCTGGCGACCACGCTGATGGGCCCGCTCAACAGTCCGGATGCGGTCAATCGCTACACCACGGCCATCGACAAGGCAAAGGCATCCGGCGGCAAGGTGCTCACCGGCGGCAAGGCGCTTACCGACAAACCCGGAAACTTCGTGCTGCCGACGATCATCGCCGGATTGAAGAATTCGGACGATGTCGTGCAGACCGAAACCTTCGCACCGATCCTGTACGTGATGCCGTTCAAGAACATCGACGAGGCGATCCACGCGCACAACGGCGTACCGCAGGGCCTGTCGTCGGCGATCTTCACCCAAAACGTGAAGGCGGCCGAGGCGTTTCTTTCCAGCGCGGGCTCGGATTGCGGCATCGCCAACGTCAACATCGGCACATCCGGCGCGGAAATCGGCGGCGCGTTCGGCGGCGAGAAGGAAACCGGCGGTGGGCGCGAATCGGGCTCCGACGCGTGGAAAGCCTACATGCGCCGCCAGACCAACACGATCAACTACTCCGACGCGCTGCCGCTGGCGCAGGGCATCAAGTTCGAGTTTTGACCGCGCGCCTTGCCTCGCCGAACATGTGCATGATATGGTAATGCACATGTCGTGGAGGGTCGCATGAAAACCGATCGCGTAACTTTGCTGATTTCACCCGCCGACAAACGCCAACTGCAGGACCTGGCCGAGGGTCGCGGCGTGACCGCCAGCGAACTGGTGCGCCAGGCCGTGCAAGCCTATGGCGCCAGTTCCATCGACGAAACCCGCGAACTTGCCGCACTGACCGCCGAACTGCGCGGCGCCATTCCCGCCATGCGCAAGAGCCTGCGCGATGCCAATGCCGCCGCCGAACGCACCATCGCGGCGCTCGGCGGCCATGTCCACCACAAGGTCGCCGAAGAGGCCGCGCGCTACGGCGCCGCCAGACGCCGGAGACGCTGATGGGCGTACTCGCAGACGCCATTTCCGCCCTCAAGGACGTGCTGCAGATGCGCGGCGACATGGATCGCCTCGCCCGCAACGTGGATACGCTGACCCAACTCATGACCGACCTCGACCGCCGCCTGATCCGCATCGAGACCATGGTCGAAATCGCCGGCAAGCGTAGCGCTGCCGCGCCGCGGCTGCCGAAAAAATAGCCTGGCGTGTACGCTCTCGCAAAACGTTTCCTGTTCTGCCTCGATGCCGAGCGCGCGCATGACCTGGCGCTGTCGTCCATCGAGGCTGCGTACCGCACCGGTCTGAATCCCCTGCTCGCGACCAGGCCCGCGCCGTTGCCGACGCGGGTGTTCGGTATCGATTTTCCTAACCCGGTCGGTCTTGCCGCCGGGCTCGACAAGAACGGCGCGCATATCGATGCCCTCGCCGCGCTGGGTTTCGGCTTTATCGAAATCGGCACGACCACGCCACGCCCGCAATCTGGAAATCCCAAGCCGCGCATGTTCCGGCTGCCGGAACATCTGGCCGTCATCAATCGGCTCGGCTTCAACAACGCCGGCGTCGATGCGCTGCTGCGCAACGCCGAACGCGCGCGATTTGGCGGCGTGCTCGGCATCAATATCGGCAAGAACAAGGACACGCCGAACGAACGCGCCATCGACGATTATCTTTTCTGCCTCGAACGCGTGTACGCACGCGCGAACTATGTGACGGTGAACATTTCATCGCCGAACACGAAAGGTTTGCGCGATTTGCAGGAAGAGGAAACGCTGAGGCGATTCGTGGGCACGCTGCGCGAGGCGCAGGAGAAACTCGCCGCAAAGCACGGCGCGCGCAAGCCGATGTTGCTCAAGATCGCGCCCGATCTTTCCGAAGCCGAACTGGATGGCATTGCGCAGGTTCTGCTCGCAGCGAAAATCGATGGCCTGATCTGTACCAACACCACGATCGATCGCAGCGCCATCGTCGGCGCGGCACATTCGGGCGAAGCTGGAGGTTTATCCGGCAAGCCATTGTTTGAAAAGGCGACCTCCATACTTCGCGGCATGGCGAAACGGCTCGGCGGAGCGGCTCCTCTGATTGGCGTTGGCGGGATAGTCGCTGGCAATCACGCCGCCGAAAAAATCGTCGCTGGCGCCAGCCTGGTGCAATTCTACAGCGGCATGATCTACCGCGGCCCGGTGCTGATCCGCGAATCCGTCGAAGCCATCCGCCGACAGACGGTACGATGAAACCCGATACGCTCAGCGAATCCGGTTACCGGGTCACCGAAGATGCGGATCTGTCGCGCCACAACAGCTTTCGGGTACCGGCGCGCGCGCAATGGCTGATCGAAGTGGACGATGCGCGCGCGCTGCCCGAGGTGTTCGAACTGGGCGCTGTGAAAAGCTCTCCTGTGCTGGTTCTCGGCGAAGGCAGCAATGTCCTGTTGACCCGCGGCTGGCCCGGCGTCGTGCTCGTACCAGCCATGCGTGGAATCCGCATCCTTGAAGATCGCGGCGATGCCGCATTGGTGCGCGTCGGAGCCGGCGAAAACTGGAACGAGTTCGTGCACTGGTCGCTCGGCCGCGGCTTCGCCGGCCTGGAAAACCTGATCCTGATTCCGGGCAGCGTCGGCGCCGCGCCAATCCAGAACATCGGCGCCTACGGCGTGGAAGTGCGCGAGTTCATCGCCACCGTCGAGGCCTTCGATCGCCGAACCGGCCAGTACGTGCGGATCGACAATGCCACCTGCACCTTCGCCTACCGCGACTCTGTGTTCAAGCGCGACCCGGATCGCTTCGTGGTGACGGCCGTCGAATTTCTGCTGCCGCGCTCGCGCGAACTCGTGCTCGACTACGCCGGCGTGCGCGATGAACTCGTCGCGATGAATATCGACGATCCCAATCACGCCGCCGTCGCCGAAGCGGTGATGCGCTTGCGCCTGCGCAAGCTGCCCAATCCGGCGCAAATCGGCAACGCCGGGAGTTTCTTCAAGAATCCGGTCGTGCCTGCCGCGCTGGCCGACGCGCTGCTGCGCGCGAACCCTGCCTTGCCATGTTGGCCGGCAACCGATGGGAACCGCAAATTGTCCGCTGCCTGGCTGGTCGATGCCGCAGGCTTCAAGGGCGCCCGCGAAGGCGACGCCGGGGTTTCGGAACGACACGCATTGGTTCTGGTCAATCACGGCAACGCCACAGGCGCACAAATCCATGCGCTGGCTCATCACATCATCGATGCGGTTGATGCGCGATATGGCATCCGGCTCGAACCGGAACCGCGCATCGTCTGATCATCCGGTATTCCGGTTCTGCCTGAAATAAATGGAGTAACCCAATGTATTCAAAGAACAAGATGAACCAGATCGCCTTGGCGATCTTGCTCGGCTGCGGCCTCGCAGTTGGCAGCGTGGCGCCGGTGTCGGCCGAGGCGCCCATGGCCGCCGCGGCGCAAGGCAATGTATTGCGATCCACGCTCGACAACGGCCTGCGCGTGGTAATCGTGCGCGACACGCTGGCGCCCATGGTGACGACGCAAATTACCTACATGGCCGGCAGCTACGAGACTCCGGCCGGCTTTCCCGGCACCGCGCATGCGCTCGAACACATGATGTTCCGCGACAGCAAGGGATTGTCCGGTTCGCAGTTGAACGAGATGACCGGCAAAATGGGCGCCGAGAACAACGCGTTCACGACCAACGACGCGACCCAGTTTTTCTTCGTCGCGCCGGCACAGTACGTCGATCTGCTGCTGAAAATCGAAGCCACGCGCATGCGCGGCGCGCAATTGACCGACAAGGATTGGGCGCTGGAAAAGGGCGCGATCGAACAGGAGGTTTCGCGCGATATTTCCGATCCCGGGTATCTTGCCTTCATGGAGGCCGAACGCGCCCTGTACGCCGGCACCGGCTACGCGGAGGATGCGCTCGGCTCGCGCCCCACGTTCGACAAGACCACCGGCAAGGTTCTGCAAGGCTTCTACGATTCCTGGTACGTGCCGAACAACGCGCTGCTGGTGATTGCCGGCGATGTCGATCCGGAACAGACCCTGTCCCGCGTCAAGGAACTGTTCGGCCCGATTGCGCGCCATGACACACCGGCGCGAGTGCCGGTGAAACTGGCCGCCTTCAAACCATCCACCATCAGCAAGACCACGCCGGACGCCACCGGCTCCGTGCAGTTTTTGTACCGAATGCCCGGCATGCAATCCAAGGACTTCGCCGCCGCGCAGGTGCTGATGGACGTGCTTGGCAACGCGCGCAGCAGCCTTTCGGAGCTGGCCGCGCAGGGCAAGGTGCTATCCGCCGATGCCGGCGTACAGCCGTTCAGCCACGGCGGCATCGGCCAGATCGAGGTCGGCTTTCCCAAGGGCGGCGACGCGGCGCAAGCGCGCAAGCATCTGGACGATGTCCTCGCCGGCCTGCTCAAGAACGGCGCATCGCCGGATCTGGTCGCAGCCGCCAAGCGCGCCGAACTCGCCCAGGCCGAATTCAACAAGAACAGCGCGGTGCAACTGGCCAGTTCCTGGTCGCAGGCGCTGGCGTGGCAGGGACTGGATTCGCCGGACGAAGCGCAGCAGCGCATCCGCGATGTGACCGCTGCCGATGTCGATCGCGTCGCCCGCGAATATCTCAAACCCGATGCGCGCGTGACCGTGGTGTTGACGCCCGATCCGAACGGCAAGCGTCCGCCGAACAGCCAGGGCTTCGGCGGCAGCGAGAAATTCGGCAGCGACGACAAGCTCGACGTGCCTTTGCCGGCGTGGGCGAGCACGACCCTGGCCAAACTCGACATGCCACATTGGACGCTCAATCCCGTGTCGATGAAGCTCGACAACGGCATTACCTTGATCGTGCAGCCCACCTTCGTGAGCAAAACCATCACGGTGGCGGGTCACATCGACCACGATGCCAAACTGCAGGAACCGGTCGGCAAGGACGGCATCGGCCGCCTGCTGGCTTCACTGTTCGACTACGGCACCACGACGCTCGACCGCAGCGCATTCCACAAGGCGCTGGATGACATCGCCGCCACCGAATCGGCCGGCGACGGCTTCGGTCTTGCGGTGCCGACGGCCGGTTTCGACCGCGGCATGCAACTGCTGGCCGACAACGAACTGCATCCGGCCTTGCCGGAATCCGCGTTTACGGTGCAACAACAAACCTTGTCGCGCACGCTCGCCGGCGAGTTGCAGTCGCCGCAATACAAGATGTTCCGCGCCTTGGGCCGCGGCCTGCTGCCCGCTGGCGATCCAGGCCTGCGCGAGGCGACGCCGCAGACCGTGGACAAGCTCACCCTGGCCGACGCCAAGGCGTACTTCGCGCAAACCTATCGGCCGGACTTGACCACCATCGTCATCGTCGGCGAAGTCACGCCGGAACAGGCCAAGTCCACAGTCGAGAAGTATTTCGGTGGCTGGAAGGCCAGCGGCCCCAAACCCGACGTCATCCCGAAACCCGTGCCGCTCAATCCCGCCAGCTACGCTGTCGTGCCGAACAGCTACGCATCCCAGGACCAGGTGCTGATGGGCCAGATGCTGGACGTGAACCTCGCCAACCCGGATCGCTATGCGCTTGCGCTGGCAAACAACGTGCTCGGCGGCAATGGCTTCGCCTCGCGCCTGATGGTCGACATCCGCGTCAAGCATGGCTTTGCCTATACGGCGAGTTCGGGCCTGAACATCGACCGCTCGCGCTCGATGTTCTACGTCTATTACGGCAGCGACCCGGACAAGGTCGCGCCAGCCGACGCGCTGGTATTGCAGAACATCGAGTCCCTGCAGAACACGCCGATCAAGGCCGCCGAGCTCGACAACGCGCGCCAGTTCGAGATCCGCTCGATTCCACTGGGGGTGTCCAGCGTCAACGGCATTGCGCGTTCGCTGCTGTCGTGGAGCTGGCACGGCGAGCCGCTGGACCAGCCGATGGTCGCGGCAAAGTATTACATCGACCTGACCGCGCAACAGGTGCAGGACGCCTGCGGAAAGTACCTAAAGCCGAAAAACCTGGTGCAGGTCGTACAGGGGCCGGATCCGAAGAAGCACTGACTTTCGCGAAGCAGCGTTTTCAGGAACTTGCCCCCTTCGCAACGAAGGGGGCCGCGCGCAGCGCCTGCGCCGGGGTCAGAACGACCAGCCCGTCGACGGCTTCAAGATCGAGCAGATCGGCATCGCCGGTAACGAGCATGGGCGCATGCGCCGCCAGTGCTGCGCGTATGAAATGATCGTCGTCCGCGTCCCGGCACCACGTTCGCCTGGCGAGCTCGTGCGGAATCTCGATCCAATCGGCTATGGCTTTCACGTCGTGCAGGATGCGCCGGCGCAGGTCGATGCTCAGATAGCGGTCGAACTTCGACCGCCACAGGCGCGTTTCCAGTTCCGCAAAGGTGATGTCCGAAAAAACCGGGCGGCCACGTTCGATCACGCGCCGCACGAGTTTCGACGGCGCGCCGTCGGCCGACAAGAACGCACTGATCCAGACGTTGGTATCCAGCACGATCCGGCGCGCATGTTCGCCGGCTTCAGCCTTCATCGGCCAGCAGGCGCGCCAGTTCCTTCTTGCTCAAGCCGGCGCGCGCGGCAGTGGCAGTGGATTCGTCCAGCGTCCGGCGCAGGCGATCGGCGTAGAACGCGCGCATGGCCTCGTAATCTTTGGCGCTGACCATCACGCCGATCACGCGTTCGTGACGCGACACGCGCACGGGCTCGCGCTGGGCCAGATCCAGAAACTCGCCGAAACGGGTCTTGGCTGCATTGGCGGTGAAGGTTTCCATACCGTCCAGTTTAGACGAATCGAACGATTTGGTCAATGCGACGAAATCCGCGCTATTCGAATCCGTTGCTGAAAATCCTGTCGAGCGGCGGCTGCACCTCCACGGCGCCGATATCGCATGCCGTTTGCAGGCCCGCGTCGAGCGGATCCGGCCGCGGGTAACCACGCTGATCCCTGGGCGTACTGGGCGTACTGGCCGGACACTGGACCGCATTGATCGCCGTGCTGCCCGGGCCGGGCAGCATGGTCTGCGTCGGCCCGCCGTTGTTCTGCAACGGACCGAGGTTGAGGCCAACCGTCGAGGTGATGGTGTTGGTCACGTGGGCGTCGCTGCTCAAAATCATTTCAGAACCGTCCGGCCCCTTGCTGTTGCCGGCCACGATCGAGTTGAAGAGCGTTGCGGTTCCAGCCAGGATGCCACCCCATTTGGGACTTCCCGTGTTGTTCGATATGGTAGAAAACAACACACTCAGCCCAGTTGTGGCGGTGGCAAGGATTCCGAGGTAATTGCTGCTGATCGTGCAGTCGTTTATGACCGCTCCGCTTTGGTTGTTTGTTCCATCTACGAAGATCCCGTAGCCCGCATTGCCGCTGATCGTGCTGTAGGTAAGACTGAGATTCGTAAACAGGGCAAGAATGCCGCCGCCTACGGGGAAGGCGGGGGGAGGAGGGAACCCCGGCGGCGTGCGGTCGCTGCTGGTTACCTTGCCGTTGGTCACGGTCAAATGATCCAGGGTGACCCAACTATAGTGATTTTTTGTTGCGCTGCGGTTGTGCCAGACCCGCTGGGGTGTACAAATTCAACCACGCGATTGCGGCCGCCGGCCTTGGCCAAGTACTGGGCCTGATCGGCGTTGGCGACCAGCGCCTCCACGCTCGGCGTCGCGCCCTCACGCAAGGCGACGCCAATGCTCACTGTCAGGCGGATCGTGCGATCGTGGACGACAATCTCGAGCGCCGCCACCCCGGCGCGGATACGCTCGGCCAACTGCACGGCCTGACCGGCGTGCGCGCCGCGCAGAAGTACCACGAATTCCTCGCCGCCGAAGCGGCCGAGTCGATCCGTTTCGCCCAGTTCGTTGCGCACTGCCCCGGCGACCGCCGTGAGGCAGGCGTCGCCCGCGGCATGGCCGTGGCCATCGTTGATCTGCTTGAAGCGGTCGATGTCCAGAAACAAGACCGCCATTGGCGCAGAACCGCCGGCCGTGGCAGCCCAGGCATCGGCCAGTTCGGCAAGTATCGCACGCCGGTTGAACACCCCTGTGAGCTGGTCGAACTGCGCCAGATGTGCGGCGAGGTCGCGCTCGCGCCGGGTTTGTTCGGTGCGTTCGGCCAGGCCGATCGCGATGATGAGTGCCGCGTAGGCCATGCTGGCGGCGAAGCCGTATTCCATCCAGGTCGGCTGCAGGTCGTCCCTGATCTGCTGCACGGCGCGCACCATCAGCAACGCCAGCAGTGGCAGCCACGACAGCAGGAAAAAACCGGCCTGGCGGTTGCCTTGGCGCCAGGCCCTGACGCTGGCCGCGAGCGCGATCAGCGGGGCGATGATCAGCAACACGTTGTTCGTACGCACGATCGGATTTCCGACGCGCGGCGCAAAAGGCAATGCCTGCAAGACGGCGAACACGCAAAATGCCACGCACGCAACCGTCAACGCCTTGGCCAGGCGCGGCGTCTGCCGGCGCAGGCTGGCGAAATCGAGCAGGAACAGGATGCCGAACGCGGGCACCAGCGCGGCGATGCCGTTACTGAACTGGAGGCGCGCGGCGCCGATCGCCGCGCCTCCGGGCAGGCCGTAGAGTTCCCCGGACTGGGACATTGCGAACAGCACCAGGAAGAACTGGTAGCCGATGAAGTAAAGGTACACGCGCTCGCGCAGCAGCAGCCAGAAGCAGGCGATCACCAGCAGCATCGAGACCTGCACGGCGATGAAGAATGTGTTCGCGCGTACGTAGCGCAAGTCGGCGGCGTGGTACGTGTCGCTGTCCTGAATGCTCGCCTGCACCGGTACCGGATGCCCGGGTTGGCCGTACGCGACATAGATCGGCTGGTCGGCGCGCAAGTCGTACGGCAACGGATAGACCATCGCGCGGCGGGAATAG
>JAFEEK010000319.1 GCA_018241165.1 Pseudomonadota bacterium | reverse complement strand
GGGCATTTTTCGTGGTGGGACTACCGGCAGGCGGCGTTCCGCCGCAACCTCGGCTTGCGCATCGACCTGATCCTGGCCAGCGCGGCGTTGCGCGCGCGCTGCCGCGCCAGCGTCATCGACCGCACACCGCGCACCTGGGAACGCCCGTCGGATCACGCGCCGGCAATTGCGGAGTTTGCCAATGCCTGACGACACCATGCCCGATGACATCCGCGAACCGGATTGGGAACCTACGCTCGAAGACGCGGAGCTCGACGAACTCGACCGCTTCCTGCGCGCGCATGCAGGCGAAGACGCATTGTTGCTCGACGGCGTGCACGGCTTGCTCAGCGCAGTGAACATCGGCCCGGAGCACGCCTCGCCCGAGGAATGGCTGCCGGAGGTGCTGCACGATCCGTTCGACGACGAAGACGAGGGCCGACGCATCCTCGAACTTCTGGCGCGCCTTTCGGAAAGCATCTGCTACGAACTGGAAACCGAACAGTACGAACCGATCCTGGGCGAGATCGAAAACGACGACGGCGGCACCGCATTGAGTGCGCAAGGCTGGTGCGAGGGTTTCTCGCGCGGCGTGGACTTGCGCGCGCGCTTGTGGGAAGCGCGTTTGGGCGCCGACTCGCACCTGACCGAATTGCTGTCGCCGATCATGGCGCTGGCCGTGCAGGAAGGCGTATTCCAGACCGACGCCGAAATCGAGCCGCTCACCGAAGCCGAGTACGACGAGTGTCTTGCGCAATTGCCGGTCGCGATCGAGGCGGTCGCGCACTACTGGTCGGAATCCCCGCCCACGTCCGACGAACTCGCGCGCCGGACTGCGCCGGTCGATCGGACCACCACGCCGCGCAAACGCGGCGGGCATTGGGTGCACTGATTCAGTCCGGCTGCTTGCCGCCGAACAGGATCGCGCGTTCGGCATCGCTCATGGGGCCTTGTGGCCGGTCGAAATCGCCTTGCGCGTAAGCGCGCGCCGTGGCCGGTCGCGCGCGGATCGTCGCCTGCCAGCGACGCACTTGCGCGAACTCGTCCAAATCCAGCGGCGCCTTGTCGTAGGGACTGATCCACGGGTAACACGCCATGTCG
Source organism: Pseudomonadota bacterium (assembly GCA_018241165.1). Taxonomy (GTDB): domain Bacteria; phylum Pseudomonadota; class Gammaproteobacteria; order Xanthomonadales; family Rhodanobacteraceae; genus Rudaea. The sequence goes on along the minus strand of JAFEEK010000319.1, from coordinate 227 downwards.
GCGATCGTGTATTCGTTTCCACAAATATACTCGCGCCCGTGCAGGCGCTTGTCGAGCACGCCGAGCAGACGCCGCGCTTCGCGCGTGTAGCGTTCGATCGCATAGGGAATCGGCTCCGGCGCGTACGTCGTGAAGTGCCCGTATTGCCCGGTCATCGGCCCGAGCCCCGCCACCTGCCAGAACAGCCATTCCAGGCAGGTCATCGTGCCGCGTGGATCGGCGGGGAT
>JAFEEK010000318.1 GCA_018241165.1 Pseudomonadota bacterium | reverse complement strand
GAGCATGATCACCTCGTCGCCGGCATGCACCACGGCGGCGATCGCCGCGAACAGCGCCTCGGTTGCCCCGCTCGTCACCGTGACTTCGGTGTCGGCGCTGACCTTGCGACCGTAAAGTCTTTCGGTCTTGAGCGCGATCTGTTCACGCAATTTCGGCACGCCGGTCATCGGCGCGTACTGGTTCTTGCCGGAATTCATCGCCGCGGTCAGCGCATCGCGCAGCGCCTGCGGGCCGTCGAAATCCGGAAACCCCTGACCGAGGTTGATCGCCTTGTGCTGCGTCGCCAGTTGCGACATCACGCTGAAAATGGTCGTGCCGACCTTGGGCAGCTTGGTTCGGATCTGCATCGCGCGTCCTGTTTCGGATGTCCAAAACGAACGTCGATGTTAGCACGCGTGGTGCCCCGGGCCGGGATCGAACCGGCAAGGCGGTTTCCCGCCGAGGGATTTTAAGTCCCTTGCGTTTACCAGTTTCGCCACCGGGGCTGGCTAGCGCGCCAAGTATGCGGCATTGCGCGCCGCGCTTGCCAGAAGAACCGCAACAGACAAAAGCTTTGTGCTTTTACAGGTAGTCCGCGTAATGCCGGAGCAAGCGCGCTGTCGTCACCAGCTCTTGCTTCAGATAACAATCCAGCAACTCTTCGACACTCTTCGGTGGGCGCACGAGCGAGGCGCGATGATCGCGCACCGCCGCGATCACGGCAGCGGGATTGATCCCGAACGCGTGCTCGACGAACTCGTCCGGGTGCTGGGCGATGATGCCGAGTGGCGCCAACAATTCCGCCGGGAAGTCCTTGAGGTTGAAGGTCACAATGGCGCCAGCCTGGCACAGGATCGCGGCAGCCAGTACATGTCGGTCGTCCGCGTCAGGCAACGTCAATGCTGCCTCAAGACCTTCATAACCCGAGACCAGACAATCCGGCACGCTGGCATCCATCAGGTCGCGCGTGCGTTCCAGTTGCGCACGCGTCAGATCGGGACGATTGACCAACAGGTTGCGTATCCATTCGTCGTGGATGCGCGATGTCCAGCGCGCGCGGAACAAGTCGCTGACCGCGAGGTGCATCAACAAGTCGCGCAACGGCGCCGGGTACAGCACGCAAGCGTCGTACACCGCGACAAAGTTCGACATCAGTAGAAGCCCTGCTCCTGGGCTTCGCGGGCCAAGTCGGTCAGTTGCGCCTTGCTCTTGGCGAGCTGGGCGTTCTTGTAGGCCATGAGGTCGCGGAAATACACACGCCGGTGCGTACCCACCATGTGGTGCGCAAGTTCGCCGCGTTCCAGCAAGCCGACGACATACGGACGCGACACGTTGAGGAAGTCGGCCGTCTGCTGCGTGGTCAGTTCGGCGTGGATCGGCACCAGGCTGACGGCGTTGCCGGCCGCCATGTTGTTCAAGATGTCGACCAGCATCCGCAGCGCCGCTACCGGCACTACGATTTC
>JAFEEK010000317.1 GCA_018241165.1 Pseudomonadota bacterium | reverse complement strand
GCTTTCACCGCTTCGGGCAGGGTGAGCAGGCGCAGCAGATTCGCCACCGACGCGCGCGAACGGCCGACCTTGTCCGCCGCCGCTTCCTGGGTGAGCTTGAACTCGGCCATCAGCTGCTTGAGCGATTGCGCAACTTCCAGCGGCGCCAGATCCTCGCGTTGGATGTTCTCGACCAGCGCGATCAATGCGGCCTGCTGGTCGGTCAACTCGCGCACCAATGCCGGAATTTCCTTCAACCCGGCTTGTTGCGCCGCGCGCCAGCGGCGCTCGCCGCCGATGATCTCGAACTTCTGCGCGCCGATCGCGCGCACCAGGATCGGATCGAGTACGCCGTGTTCGCGGATCGAAGCGACGAGCTCGTCGAGCGATTCTTCGTCGAACGCCTTGCGCGGCTGGTACTTGCCGGCTTGCAGGCTGCCGAGCTTCAACAGGCGGTATTCGCCTTCGGCCTCGTTGCTTTCCGCCTCGGGCATGCCAAGCAGCACATCCAGATCGCGTCCGAGTGCACTGCGCTTTTTCGCCACCATCTGTTTTCCTTAGTTTACGTGTGCAGGGCCGACGTGCGGCGCCGCGCCGCCGCGTTCGCGCCGGATCATTTCGCCGGCAAGGCCCAGGTACGCGATCGCGCCGCGCGATTCGCGGTCGTACAAGTTGATCGGCTGGCCGTGGCTGGGCGCCTCGGCCAGGCGGATGTTGCGCGGAATGATCGAGCGCAGCAGCTTGTCGCCGAAGTGCTTGGTCAACTGCGCGGAGACGTCGTTCGCCAGATTGTTGCGCACGTCGTACATGGTGCGCAGCAGGCCTTCGATTTCCAGGTTCGGATTCAGGCGCGCGCGCACCGCCTTGATCGTTTCCAGCAGGCTGGTCAGGCCTTCCAGCGCGAAGTATTCGCACTGGATCGGAATCAGCACGCTGTGCGCGGCGGTGAACGCATTGATCGTGAGCAGGTGCAACGACGGGGGACAGTCGATCAGCACGGTGTGGTAACGATCGCCGAGCTTGGCGATCTGTTCCTTCAGGCGCGACTCGCGCGCCAGCGCATCCATGAGTTTCAATTCCGCTGCGGTCAGGTCGCGGTTGCCGGGCAGCAGGTCGAAACCCGCCGGCGTCGGCACGATCGCGCTTTCGATCGGCGCCTCCTCGAGCAGCACTTCGCAGCCGCCGGGTTTGGCGACGCGCTTGTCGATGCCTGACGCCATCGTCGCATTGCCCTGCGGATCGAGGTCGATCAGCAAAATCTTGCGCCGTGTCTCGGCAAGCGCGGCAGCGAGATTCACGGCCGTCGTGGTCTTGCCGACGCCGCCCTTCTGGTTGGCGATGGCGATGATGCGCGTCATGCTGCCCGCTCCTGTGTATTCGTGCGCTTGATTATCGCCGCCTGCCGCGCCGCG
>JAFEEK010000316.1 GCA_018241165.1 Pseudomonadota bacterium | reverse complement strand
GCGTTCTCCACGTCATAGGCGACGACCTTGTAGCCAAGCTTCAATGCAGTGCGCACCATCTCGCCGTACAGCGGCTCGTCGATGTAGAAACCGCTGTCCGGCGTCGGATAGCCGCGCTGGTTGAGTTCCTTGTCGTTGCGATACAGCGTTTCCGCGGCGAACCAGTTGAATCCTTCAGCGCGCAATTTCGCCAGCAGCTCGATGGTAAGCGTGCGCGTCACCGGTGCACTGTGCGCTTCGTTGAAGAACACGGCCTTGCGGTCCCTGGCCAGATCGAGAATTACATCGGCCGCGGGCTTTGCCTGCCAATTCCCGCCAGCGAGCGGGCTGCGCGCATCGTCGGGCTGGGTCGGCTGGGCAATGGAGAAACTGTCGGCCGCGCCGTCGTAATCGCCGATGAAGGTCTGGAACCACGACAGGTATTGGCCGAAGATGAGCTGGAACGCGCGTTCGTGGTTGGCGTCGTAATGCGCCTGCATGTACAGGTATTGCGCGAGCAACCCGTTCTGCTTGCGCGCGTCTTGCATGATCTTGTCCGATTGGTCGGCTGCGACCAATTGCAGATGCCGCCACTGCGAAGGCGACATGTCGCTGGCGCTCGGGGTGGTGTGCTCGGTATCCGCGGCGGCGTTGTGCATGCCGTCGATGGCGATGCAGGCGAGGATTGCGCAGAAGATCGCAAGACGTGGAAATCGCATGCCTACTCCAGATCGATGCAGACGTTTTTCGGTTCGGTGAAGAAACGCAACGCGTCGAAACCGCCTTCGCGGCCGATGCCGGACTGCTTGACCCCGCCAAACGGCGTGCGCAGGTCGCGCTTGAGCCAACAGTTGACCCAGACGATGCCGGATTCCAGCCGCGCCGCCACGCGATGCGCGCGCGCAAGCTGCGTCGTCCATATGGACGCGGCGAGGCCGTAGTTCGTCGCATTGGCCAGCGCGACGGCTTCGTCCTCGTTGTCGAACGGAATCAGGGTCACGACTGGCCCGAAGATTTCTTCCTGATTCGTGCGGCACGCGGGTCCGAGGCCATCGATCACGGTCGGCGCGACGAACCAGCCGCCGGCGCAGCGTCCTTGCAGGCGCACCGCGTCGCCGCCACACAGGATCGTGCCGCCTTCCGCGCGCGCCAGCGCGATGTGGCCCATGACCTTGTCGAAATGCGCACGCGACACCAGCGCGCCGAGGTCGCTGCTTGCATGCTGCGGATCGCCCACGCGCAGCGTGCGGGCTTTTTCGACAAACGTTGTCTTGAAGTTTTCGTAGATCGACCGCTCCACGAGGATGCGCGATCCGCACAGGCAGATCTGGCCCTGGTTGGAAAACGCCGAGCGCAGCAGCGTGGCCCAGTTCGCGTCGGTCGCTTCCCAATCGGCAAAAATAATGGTCGGATTCTTGCCGCCCATCTCCAGCGACGCCTTGATAAAACGCGGCGCGGCCACAGCAGCGATGGCCGCACCCGTGCGCGTGGAACCGGTGAAGGAAATTGCCTTGATGCGGGGATGCGCGACCAGTGCCTGACCGGTGGCTGCTCCGCTGCCGTGGACGATGTTGAGCACGCCCGGCGGCATTCCGGCGTCGATGCACGCCTGCGCAAGCATCCATGCCGTCAACGGCGTGATTTCCGATGGCTTGGCGACGACCGTGTTGCCGGCGGCAAGCGCGGGCGCGATCTTCCAGGTGAACAGGTACAGCGGCAGGTTCCACGGCGAAATGCAGGCAACCGCACCAAGCGGCTGGCGCAGCGTGTAGTTGATCGCGCCGGCGTCCAT
>JAFEEK010000315.1 GCA_018241165.1 Pseudomonadota bacterium | reverse complement strand
GCCTGCAACGCGCGCGCGAATTCCTCGCCGAGCGAATCGCCCAGTGCGGCGCCGGTGCCGATCGCAATCAGGGTGATGTACACCTGCACGGTGGACAGGAAGCGCTCCGGCGTCTGCGTCATCGCCAGCGCGGTCTGCGCGCGCCGGCTGTCGCGGGCGAGCTGCTTCAGGCGCGCCTTGCGCGAGGTCATCAGCGCCATTTCGCCCAGCGTGAAGAAGCCGTTGAGCAGGGACAGCAGTACGACGAGAGCGATTTCGAAGGTCATCAGGCGCAACGCAAAGTCATGCGCGGGAGTCTAGCAGACCGCTGTTGTGGCCACGGTGCGCCATAAACCGGTAAACTTCGCGCGCGCGGCCGGCTCAGGGGCACGCGTCAACCACGACGAGGCCAGCGCATGTTTTCCCTGCAGACGATCTTCGGCAAAGGCGACAAGTTCTACGGCCTGCTCGAAGCCAGTGCCGATGCGGCGCGCCAGAGCACGCGCGCGCTGATTGCGATGTTGAACGCGAAATCGCCGAATCCGTCGCTGGACGAATTCAAGGTTGCGCGTCGCCGCGAGAAGGAAATCATGGCGCAGATCAGCCAGGCCCTGGTCAACACCTTCGTCACCGCGCTGGAACGCGAAGACATCGAGGCGCTGTCCGCGGCGCTGTACAAGATTCCCAAGACGGTGGAGAAATTCGCCGAACGCTACGCGCTTTTCGCCGACCAGCTCGTGGACGTGGATTACGCCTCGCGCGCGGCGATGCTGGAAAGGTCCACCGAGATCATCGTCGAGATGGTGCGTCAGCTACGGCGTGGCATGAAGCTCGAGGAAATGAAGGCGCTCAACGACCGCATGCAGGCGATCGAAAGCGAGGCCGATCGCCTGATCCTGGAGTTGTACAAGGACCTGTTCTCGGAAACCACCAACGCAGTGCGTCTGCTCTTGCGCAAGGACCTGTTCGAGTTGCTGGAAAAGGCGATCGACCGTTGCCGCGACGCCGGCAACGTGATCTACACGATCGTGCTGAAGAACTCGTAAAGGCCGCCCGTGACCCTGACCCTGGTCCTCGTCGTCATCGCCGTCGCGCTGGCGTTCGAGTACATCAACGGCTTCCACGACACCGCCAATTCCATCGCCACGGTGGTGGCGACCAAGGTGCTCAGCCCCGGTCAGGCGGTGCTGCTGGCGGCCTGCACCAACCTGCTCGGCGCGATGTGGGGAACGGCGGTGGCCAAGACCATCGCATCCGGATTGATCGATACCGGCGTGGTGGCGATGACGCCCGAGATCCTGATTTGCGCGCTGCTCGGCGCGACGATCTGGGACCTGATCACCTGGTGGCTGGGTTTGCCGTCGAGTTCTTCGCACGCGCTGGTCGGCGGTTTGTGCGGCGCTGCGCTGGCTGCCGCCGGCGACAACTGGCAGGCAATCGTGTGGTCGGTACCGGCCGACCACTGGTGGCACGCCAAGGGTGTCCTCAACAAGGTCATCCTGCCGATGTTCGCATCGCCGCTCGCCGGGTTCCTGATCGGCTTCCTGGTGATGGGGCTGCTGTTCGCGCTCCTGTCGTTCTTGAACGGCCTCGGCGGCGCTTTCACGCGTGCGACGCGGCCGCGCACGGTCAATGCCGTGTTCGGCAAGTTGCAGATCGCTTCGTCCGGTTTCATGGGCTTTTCGCATGGCATGAACGATGCGCAGAAGACCATGGGCATCATCGCGCTGGCCCTGGCCGGCGCGACCACGGCCGGATCGCTCGACGGGTTGCCCGCATGGCTGCATTTCCTGCGCGTGCCGACCGATGCGCAGGGCAACTTCGGCATCGCGATATGGATCAAGGTCGTGTGCGCGCTGGTCATGGCTTCGGGCACCATGATCGGCGGCTGGCGCATCATCCGCACGCTCGGCCACAAGATGGTCAAGTTGCACCCGGTCAACGGTGTGGCCGCGGACATCACCGCCTCGGGCGTGATCATCACCGCATCTGTGCTGGGCCTGCCGGTATCGACCACGCATAACGTGTCGTCGGCGATCATGGGCGTGGGCGCAGCCAAGAGCTTGAATGCGATCCGCTGGACGGTGGTCGAGCGCATGGTCTGGGCGTGGCTGCTCACCCTGCCTGTGGCGGGCGGACTGGCATGGTTGCTGGTGCGCGGACTTCAGCTGCTCGGCTGGCACCAACCTTGAACTAG
>JAFEEK010000314.1 GCA_018241165.1 Pseudomonadota bacterium | reverse complement strand
TCGTAGTGACGCATGTTGTCTCCTTGTGGGTACCGGGCGGAGGATTCCGCGGCGGCAGCCTTCCGCATGGCGGTAAGGCAAGGTTCCCGCGTGATTTGCGGGGCGCGAATTGTAGGCGAATCATTGATTTGCCGCAACTGCGGCGTGGTTACTGCGGCGCGGTCACGCTATTTCTCGATGCGGTAATCGATTCCGGCGCGACTGGACAGTGTCCCGTTGCGCATCTCGAAATTGAACAGGCGCGTCAGCTTGTAGCGCAGCGTGACGACCTGCCCCGGCGCAAACAGGCCGACGCCGTAGCCGATATACAGACGCGGGGACAGGTACTTGCCGACCGTCAGCGCAGCCCCGCCGATCGAGGAGTTGTCGGCCACGCCGACATCGTCCAGGCCGAGTCGCGTGCCAATGCTCTTGGCCAGCAGGTCGCCGCCCGCAGTGCCGAGCGCGGAGGCGGCGCTGGATACCGCACTGCCATCGCCGCCCTTGAGCTGCGACAGTGGCTTGCCGGCGACGAGGTAAGACAATGCGTCGGATTGCTCCATGCCCGGCCGCGAAAATACTGTCAGCTGCGGCGCCAGACCCGTGCCGCGCACTTGCAGTCCGACCACGATGTTCTGGTCGGGGAATGATCGCGTGGCGCGGATATCAAGGCCGGGATTTTCCATCGGCGTGCCTGCGAACAGCAGCCGGCCCTGCCCCGGCTCGATTTGCAGGTCCTGACCGTAAGCCTTGAACGTGCCATTGACGTCGATCTGCCCGCGTCCGAGCGGCGGCTTGCCCGGCGCCTGCGTGACGCGCAACTGGCCGCCGAGATTGGCGTCAAGGCCATATCCGACCAGGTGGACTTCGCTACCCTGGCGCAAATCCATTGCCAGCGCCTCGCCCGCACCAAGCGTGAGCGACACGTCCACTTCGACAGGCAACGCCGATGCGGGCGCCATCGCCGTCTCGTCGGTGACCACGACATCGGGCGACACTGCTGCAGCCGTGCTGCCGCCGGGCAGCTTGGCGAGATCAACGGACATGCGCGGGATCCGAACGGTGCCGCCGACTTTCAAGCGTTGTGCGTCGCGGTCAATCGTCAGGTCAGGGGAAATGTATACTTTTGCGCCCGGGATGTCGGCGGCGAGAAAACCCTTGCCGGCGATGGCGATGTGCGTCGGCGCGT
>JAFEEK010000313.1 GCA_018241165.1 Pseudomonadota bacterium | reverse complement strand
GCAGCCGTATTTACCGGGCAAGGCCGACTCGTCGCCGTTGGGGTCAATCGCGTGGTGCCGCAATCGTGTTCGGTTGCGCACGCCGAGATGATGGCCTACATGCTGGCGCAGCAGCGCCTGCAACGCTTTCGTCTCAACGAAGACGGAACGAAATTTATCCTCGCCACCAGCGCGCAGCCGTGCTGCCAGTGCTATGGCGCGACGGTGTGGGCCGGTATCGACGAACTGCTGATCGGCGCGCGCAGCGAAGACGTCGAAGAACTCTCCGAATTCGACGAAGGCCCGCTGCCGGCCGACTGGATCGGCGAGCTGCAAAAACGCGGCATCGCGGTGCGCCGCGATATCCGCCGCGACGAAGCGCGCCAGGTGTTCGTGCGCTACCGCGAATTGGGCGGCGCCAGCTACTGACCAAAATAAAGGCGGGCTTGCGCCCGCCTGTGCTCGAATCGATTTGCCTGACCGTTCAGTTCTTGTCGACGCTCGTGCCGTCCGCCGGGAGTTCGGCCGGTGCGTTGGCCAGCCTCGCAGGTGCGCCGGCATGCGCACCATTGGGCATCGCCGGAAGCAGGCCGGCGGGACGAGGACCTGCGGCAACCTCGTACGCGCCGATCGTCGGCGTGGTTGCAGACCGCGCGGTTCCGGCGAAGTCTGTGCTCACGGATGCGATCGGGATGCCGGCGCCAAGTGCCGGGCTGCCGGACTGCACGTGCAGGTCGGGCGTCGCCGCCGTCGCCGCGACGAACAGCGGATCGGCCGCGAGGCTCGTCGCATCCTGACCGGTCGCTGTCTGCCAATCCGTCAGCGTGTTGACCACGGCGCCGTTGAACACGCCGGTCACACCATCCGTGCCGGTAGCAAGCAGGATGTTGTGATCGGAAGTCAGGCCCGCCGGATTCGGAGCCGTGCCGCCAACCTTGATCGCCGCATGCACGAAACCGCCGCCAACCGCATTGCTGCGTGCGTTCCAGAAGATGTTGTCCTGGAAGTTGCGCGCCGTGGTGACCACGTCGCTGTTGAAGGCATATGAGCTGGCGCTCGCAGTCGCAGTCACGCCCGTGCCGCCGATGTAGATCGAGTTGTAGTAATAGTTGTTCTGCGATCCCGCACCGGCGGTATCACGAATGCCGACAGTCGATTGCGGCGCGGTAATCGCATTGCCCGCTGCATCGAAACCCATGCGAAACACGTTGTTGCGCACGTCCACGATGCTGGTGCCGCGCACGAACATTCCGTAGACCTGGTACGCAATCGCCGGAGCCGAGGTCGCGGAGACACCGTACAGCGTGTTTTTCTCGACCACGTTGCCGGCCTGCGGCAAGGTCAGGTCGATCGCGTACAAGGCGCCCGCCGTGCTGCCCGCGGCCACGTTCAGATTGCGCACGGTGTTGCCGGAAATCAGGCTGGGGCCCGAACCGGTGGCGCTGGTAATCGCCATCGCCTCCAATGCGACGATGCCTGCCGTGGCCTTGGAGGTCAGGTTTTGCACCACATTGCCGGTGGCAGTGACTTTCACGTTGCCGGTCTGGATGCCGTAGAGGATGCCGCCGCTCAGGTTGTTCGTGATCGACCCCGGCAACGCACCGCCGACCGTGTTGTTGCTGATCGTGCGCGACATGCCCGACGCTGCGGCCGAGAAGATGCCACGAAGGCCGGTCACCGTACCCGTGCCGCCGTCGTTGACCGTGATCGACCCGATGTTGTTGCCGGAAACGGACAGGCCATCGACATAGGCAAAATCGTAGATGCCATACAGCGTTGCCGTGCTTGCGCTCGTTGATGTGGCAGTGATCGTGATCGACGATGAACCGTCGAGGCTGCCGATCGTGTTGCCGAGGATATTCGCCGGTGCATCGACGGCAGAGGTCGATGCCTGGATGCCGATGAACGCGGAACTCGAGGACGTCGTGCTGGCGCGCGATGAGGTCTGCACGATGCCGGAGATGGTATTGCCCTGGATCGTGCTGAACGTGCCCGCGTCCGTCGACGAACCGGTGATGGCAATGCCGCGGAATTCATTCGACGAACCACTGAGCGTGGTCGTGCCGGTGCCATCGGCCGCGCCGAAACCGATCGTGTTGCCGGTCACGACGAAGTTGCCGCCCTCCGCGGACGCAGCGACCGAATTGATCGCAATGCCGGAATAGCGCTGCGCGGAACTGGTAAATGCACGCGCCGCCGTCTGGTAGATGCGGTTGTTCGAAATCGTCCAGTTCGTGTTGTAGGCATCCACGCTCACGCCCGCCGTGGCGCTGGTCGGCGCGAAGAAG
>JAFEEK010000312.1 GCA_018241165.1 Pseudomonadota bacterium | reverse complement strand
TTCTTCACCGGCGTGCTTGCGGTGGTGGTAGCGAGCCCCTGCACGGCGCCGTTCATGGGCACGGCACTGGCATTTGCCTTCGCCAGCTCGGCGTTGGCGGCGTTCTGCATATTCATCGCACTCGGACTCGGACTCGCCCTGCCCTTCCTTCTGATCGGTTTCGTGCCCGGATTCGCGCGCTGGCTGCCAAAACCCGGCGCGTGGATGGAAACGCTCAAGCAGGTGCTGGCGTTTCCGATGTATCTCACCGCGGTGTGGCTGGTCTGGGTTCTGGGCAGCCAGCGCGGCGTGGATGCGATCGGACTGGTGCTGGCCGGCGCGGTGGTGCTGAGCCTGGGCCTGTGGTGGTTCGAGCGCAGCCGCTACAAATCACCCGGCTGGCGCGCACTGGCGCTGGCCGCGCTGCTGCTGTCGCTGCCGCCGCTGTATTGGTTGGCGTACCTGCCCGCGAAGCAGACGACGTCTGTACCCGCGAATGGCCAGGTGGCGTTCAATCCGGCAAGACTCGAAGAACTGCGCGCGGCCGGACAGACCGTGTTCGTCGACATCGGTGCGGACTGGTGCACGACCTGCAAGGTGAACGAGCACGCCGTGCTGGATACGGCTGCGTTCCACGCACTGCTCGATGAAACGCATGCAACCCTGATGACCGGCGACTGGACCAATCCCGACCGCGACATCGAGGCATTTCTGGCGCGTTTCCACGCCGTCGGCGTGCCGTTGTACGTCGTGTTCCGCAATGGCGACGACGGTCACGTGCTGCCGACCGTACTCACCCAGTCCGTGGTGCGCTCCGCGCTGGTTCCCGCACAGGACAGCCCCTGATGTTCAATCGCGCCAACCTGCTTGTCGTCCTTATCGCCATCGCCGGCGGACTGCTCGGACTTTTCGTCGGCTCCTATTTCAACCGGCCGCATGTCGCCGGCATGCCGGCCGGCGCCGGCGTACTCGCGCCCGGCGATGCGCTGGCGGACCTGCAATTGCCCGCCACGGACGGCACCCCGCATCGCCTCGGCGACTGGCACGGCAAGCTCGTGCTGGTCAATTTCTGGGCGACCTGGTGCGGGCCCTGCCGCGAGGAAATGCCTTTGCTCGATGCAGCATCGAAACACTATGCCAATCACGGCTTCGAAGTCGTCGGCGTGGCGATCGACGACCCGCCCGCGATTGCCGATTTCCTCAAGGCGCAGCCGGTCGGTTATCCGATCCTGATCGGCGGCGACGACACGCTCAAAGCCGCGGGCGACGACGCCGGCGTATTGCCCTATTCCTTGTTGATCGGCCCGGACGGCAGGATGATCACCCTGCGCGCCGGCAGTTTCACCTCGGCCGACAGCCTCGCGGCCTGGATCGAGCCGCATCTGCGCAATCCGGGTTAAACACCGCGTATTTTCGGCGATCTTGCCGGCAACGCACTAGACTTCTTTTCATAAGTCTTGCACACTCCCCCGTCCTGACCGGCCTTGTGCCGGCGATTGTCGGCAATACGCGTGTCCAAGATTCTCGTCCTGCACGGCCCCAACCTCAACCTGCTCGGCACGCGCGAGCCGGAGGTCTACGGCCATG
>JAFEEK010000311.1 GCA_018241165.1 Pseudomonadota bacterium | reverse complement strand
TCGGTCGCGACCTCGAACAGTTGGCGCTGGCTGTACGTCTGCCGGATCAGCGTTGCGCATTCGGCTTCCGAAACCGGCAGCATGCGATTGAAGTAATTGGCTGTATCGGCGTGATGGTCGGCCCATAGTTGCGCGGGCGACTTGCCCAGGGTCGTGAAGCCGGCGCTGGCGATGCGGCTGTTGCAGGCGCCATCGGCAATCGCGGCCGGATTGAGCTGCTGGCCCAGCCATGCGGCCCAGCGCGAATCGTCGTCCGCGCCGAGCGCATTGAACGTGGCGAGATCGGCCTGGGTGAAGCCGAACGTGCCGCGAGTGAGCCAGCGCACCGCGTTCGGTGGCGTGGTCAACGCGTCGGGTCGCAGCGGCGTGGCCATGTCGGATGCGCCGGTGCGGCCGGCGCGGCGCCGCGACAGGCGCGGATCCAGCGAGGTGTCGGCAACGCTGCCGAGAATGGCACCGAACAGGCGCCGTCGCGAGGCGAGGGCGGCGGAAATTTGCGTAGTCATCGTTCTCCCCAGCAGACACCGATGCGATGTGCCGCAATGGATAGCGCATTGCCGAGCGTGGCGCAATTGTCAAAGCCGTGATTCGTGACGGGAGACGCGAATCCGATGCCGAACGCCAGAGCCAGGTGCTTGGCCCTGCGTGAAATGTAGCGTACATTCGCGACTCCGCATGCCGCATCGGCATGCGCACCTGCAACCACATCCATACCATCCAAAGGAAAAGTCCATGGCAACCAAGAAGTCCGCCAAGAAGGCCGCACCAAAGTCCGCAGCCAAGCCAGCCGCGAACAAGCCGATCAAGCAGGTGCTCAGCAAATCCGGTCTGGTCGAATACATCACGGACGCGTGTGGCGTCATGGCCAAGGACGTCCGCTCCGTCATGGCCGCGCTCGAAGGCGCCGTGGTCGGTTCGGTCAACAAGAACGGTGCGCGCACCTTTGTCCTGCCGGGACTGATCAAGATCACGGTGGCCACCATTCCGGCCAAGCCCAAGCGCAAGGGCATCAACCCGTTCACCAAGCAGGAACAATGGTTCGCGGCCAAGCCGGCCTCGGTGCGGGTGAAGGTGCGTCCGCTGAAGAAGCTCAAGGACGCTGCGGCCTGATCGAGGATTCGACTCGGTCCAATCAATCCGGCGAAGTCGAGCGATCTCGACTTCGCGACGGCGGTCGGGGCAGCAAAATTGACCATGCCGCGTACAGGGCACCTTTTATGTGTCGCGCCCATGATGGACTGGACCGACACGCATTGCCGCGTGTTCCATCGACTGCTATCGCCGCATGCGCGACTGTACACCGAGATGGTGCACGCGCATGCGGTTGTGCGCGGCGATCGGCAGCGCCTGCTCGGATTCGATCCGAGCGAGCATCCGGTTGCGTTGCAATTGGGCGGACACGAGCCGGCGGAGCTCGCGGCGGCGGCGCGCATCGGCGTCGAGTTCGGCTACGACGAGATCAATCTCAATGTCGGCTGCCCGTCGGATCGCGTGCAATCGGGCCGCTTCGGCGCCTGTCTGATGCGCGAACCTGCGCTGGTCGCCGATTGCGTGGCAGCGATGCGCGCAGCGGTGACCGATCTTGGAAGGGATGTCCCCGCCACCGTGAAATGCCGCATCGGCGTGGACGATCAGGACGATTACGAAGACCTGCATCGTTTCGCGCAAATCCTGGTCGATGCGGGATTGGAAACGTTGATCGTGCACGCGCGCAAGGCGTGGCTGCACGGATTGAGTCCGAAGGAGAATCGCGAAATTCCGCCGCTGAATTATCCGCGGGTGTATCGATTGAAGCAGGAATTTCCGCGGCTCGTCGTCGTCATCAATGGCGGCATCGTCGATGCGGATGCTGCAAAATCCCATTGTGCACATGTAGACGGCGTGATGCTCGGCCGCGCGGCGTATCACGATCCGTATGTGCTGGCGCGCATCGAGCACGCACTTTTCGGTACGCCGCTGCCGGCGCGCGACGACGTGTTGCGCGCGCTGGAGCCGTACATCGCCGCGCAACTGGGCCGTGGCGAAGCGCTGCATCACATCGTCCGGCATGTGCTGGGGTTGTACCTGGGCGAGCCGGGTGCGCGCGCGTTCCGGCGTCATCTGAGCGAACACATGCGCGCGCCGGGCGCGGATTTCCTCGTCGTCGAGGCCGCGCTGGCGGCCATGCGCGAGCATGCGCAGCCGCAGGCCGCCTAGCGATTCAGGCCCGATTACATTCCGCTCACGTTATCATGCGGCCATGGATCGTCGCGCCG
>JAFEEK010000310.1 GCA_018241165.1 Pseudomonadota bacterium | reverse complement strand
GCCGGCGGCGTGAGTGTCAACGACACGGTGATGCACATCGCGCAAAGCCGCCTGCCGTTCGGCGGCGTCGGCCCGTCCGGCATGGGCCATTACCACAGCCGCGAAGGATTTCTCGCCTTCAGCAAGGCCAAGCCGGTGCTGTACCAGGCGCGCCTGAGCGGCATGTCGTTGATGCGGCCGCCCTACCGCAAGCTTGCGAACTTCATCCTGAAATTCCTGACGCGCTGATTGCGGGCTATTTCTTCGCCAGCGCCTTCTCCACCGCCGCGCGCGTCATCGGGTGATAGCCGGGTTTCGCTTCGGCATAAATTTTCTCCGCCAACGCGCGTCCATTCGACGTCTTCGCCAACGCTTCGTACAGCGGCACCACGAGGATCATGCGGCCGATGCGAAGCATCTGTTCGCGCATGGCCGGATACGCGGCGGCGTAGTCGCTGCCGATCGCGAGCTTGTACCAGCGCACGCCGATCACGGCGTTGCGCGTGCCGGTCAAGTGATATGCGGTATCCAGTGCCTGCATCTGCGCAAGCGGCAATTTGTCCGGCAGCTGGTCGAGAAAGTATTGCCATTCCTGCGTCGTCCACTTGTGCGCGTGCAGGCCGGCTGCATCGGTCTTGCCGGCGACGAATTGCGCGCGCTCCGCGTCCTCGGCAGCGAAGCGCGTGGACGTCGGCAGCGGCGCGTCGGCCGGAACGCCCGGCTGGTGTATCCACGCATTCACCTCGTCCAACGTCACTTTGCCTGGATGCTTGTCGAGCAGATTCGTCTTGAGGTAATCGACAAACTGGTCGGTGGTGATGCTCTGGAACGCGAAGTGATCGAAGTAACCGCGCAGGAACGGATCGAACGCGGCGCGGCCGAATTTCGCCTCCAGCCACTGCAGGAACCATGAACCTTTGGTGTAGATGATCTCGGATTGTCCGTCATCGGCGCCGCGGCCGGTCAGATCGGGAACCAGGCGCTGGTCGGCGGGCGGGATTTCGCCGTCCTTGATCTGCGCGCGAAGCTCGTTCGCGTCGATGATGAATTCCTCGTCGGCCTGCTGCTTGCCGTATACGGCTTCGACGATGCGGCCTTGCACATAGGTGGTGAAGCCTTCGTTGAGCCACATGTGCCGCCACGCGGCCATGGTCACGAGGTTGCCGGACCATGAATGTGCCAGTTCGTGCGAAATCACGCTGACCAGCGATTTGTCGCCAACGATGATCGTCGGCGTGGCAAACGTCAGGCGCGGATTTTCCATGCCGCCGAAAGGGAACGACGGCGGCAGCACGAGGATGTCATAGCGGCCCCAGCGATACGGGCCGTAGAGTTTTTCGGCGGTTTCGATCATCTTCTCGGTATCGGAAAACTCGCTCGCGGCCAGCGCGACGGTCGCGGGCTCCGCATAGACCGCGCTGCGCGGTCCGGTTTCTTTCACCGCCAGATCGCCGACCGCGATGGCCAGAAGATACGAGGGAATCTTCTGCGGCATGCT
>JAFEEK010000030.1 GCA_018241165.1 Pseudomonadota bacterium | reverse complement strand
TTCTGCGCGGTGCGAAGCAGAACCTGCCGCGCTACAAGCGCGTCATCCGCAGCGCCGACCGCGCGGTCGGCGAATTGCTCGGCGAAACCTACGTCGCCAAGGTCTTTCCGCCCGAGGCCAAGCAGCGCGCGCTGGGTCTGGTGAACAACCTCAAGGCCGCCATGCGTGCGCGCATCGAGCGCCTGACCTGGATGAGCACGGACACGAAAAAATCCGCCTACGCCAAGCTCGACACGATGGTGGCGAAGATCGGCTATCCGGATCGCTGGCGCGATTATTCGAAATTGAAAATCACGCGCGCTTCGTGGATCGCCAACGTGCGCGCCGCGCGCGCGTTCGAGGCGCAGCGCCAGTTCGCGAAACTCGATCGCCCGGTCGATCGCAGCGAATGGGACATGACGCCGCAGACGGTGAACGCCTACTACAACCCGATGGGCAACGAGATCGTGTTCCCGGCCGCGCAGCTGCTGCCGCCCTATTTCGAAGTGACGAACGACGACGCGCTCAACTACGGCGGCATCGGCTCGGTGATCGGCCACGAGATGACCCACGCGTTCGACGACGAAGGCAGCCAATTCGACGCACAGGGCAACCTCGCGAACTGGTGGACGCAAGACGACCGCGAAAAATTCGACGTGCGCGCCAAGAAGCTCGTCGACCAGTTCAACGCCTACGTGCCGGTCGACGACCTGCACATCAACGGCAAGCTAACGCTCGGCGAAAACATTGCCGACCTTGGCGGCTTGCTCGTCGCCTACGATGCATTCAAGTTGACGCCGCAAGGAAAGTCGAATACGAAGATTGATGGATTGAGCCCCGATCAACGCTTCTTCTACGCCTACGCGCAAATTTGGCGCACCGCGCAGCGGCCGGCGCAACTGCGCCTGCAAGTGCAATCCAACGAACACGCGCCGGCGAAATTCCGCACCAATGGCCCACTCGCCGACGTGCCCGCGTTCGCACGTGCGTTCGCCTGCAAGGCCGGCGACGCGATGCTGCGCCCGGCTTCGGACATTGTGGAAATCTGGTAATCGTATACAACGCAGCAACTTCGGAGAAACCCATGCAACAACGCATCCTCAAACCGCTTGTCCTCGCCATCGGCCTCGGCCTCGCCGGCATCGCCGCCGCAGCTTCGGATTTCAACCTCGACAACAAATACAACCCCTGCCAGGACTTCAACGACTACGTCAACGCCAACTGGGTGGCGGCCAACCCGATTCCGGCCGACCAGACGCGCTGGGGTTCGTTCAACGAACTGCACGAAAAGAGCCTGACCGAACAGCGTCAGATTGCCGAAGATGCCGCGAAGGACACCGCTGGCACCAAGCCGGGTTCGCTCGAGCAGAAGATCGGCAATCTGTATGCCGCCGGCATGGACGACGCGACGATCGACAAGGCCGGTTTCGATCCGATCAAGCCGCGTCTGGCCCAGATCGACGCGCTGAAGAACAGCGCGGACGTCGCCAAATTCCTCGATAACAGCTTCAACGATGGCGACCAGTACGTGTTCAATTTCGGCGCCGGCGCCGATTTCAAGGATGCGAGCAAGCAGATCGGCTTCGTCTTCCAGGACGGCCTCGGCCTGCCGACGAAGGACTACTACATCAAGCCCGAGCACAAGGATTTGCGCAAGGCCTATGTTGCCTACATCGCCAAGGCCTTCGAGCTGACCGGCACGCCGGCCGCAGCCGCAGCCAAGCAGGCCGAATCCGTGCTTGCGTTCGAAACCGAACTGGCCAAGGCGTCGTTCTCGCCGACCGAACTGCGCAATCTCGACAACCAGTACCACTTCGTCAGCGTGGCCGAAGCCGACAAGGTCAGCCCGCATTTCTCATGGGAAAAATTCTTCGCCGCGCAGGGCGTTGACGTCGGCAAGGGTTTTTCGCTGTCGCAGCCGAAATTCTTCGCCGAATTCGACAAGCTGCTGGCAACGGCGCCGATCGCGCAGTGGCAGGCTTACCTGCGCCTGCACACGATCAGTTCCGCGTCGCCGCAATTGAGCCGCGCCTTCGTCGACAATCATTTCGATTTCTTCAACAAGACCCTCGCCGGCCAGCCGCAGCAGAAGGATCGCTGGAAGCGCGTGCTCGGCGCCATCAATGGCGCAATGGGCATGGGCATGGGCGAACTGTACGTCGCCAAGTATTTCCCGCCGGAGGCCAAGCAACGCGCCGAGGCGCTGGTCACGAATGTGCGCAACGCGCTGAAGAACCGCATCGAGCACCTGGACTGGATGAGCGCGGATACGAAGAAGAAGGCGATCGACAAGTGGAACGACTTCCTGCCCAAGATCGGCTATCCGGACAAGGACGAATGGCGCGACTGGTCGGGCCTGAACATCACGCAAGGCAACTGGTACGCGAATCTGGAAGCCGCCGGCAAGTACAACTATCACTTCGACATCGGCAAGATCGGCAAGGCCACCGATCGTCGCGAATGGGGCATGACGCCGCAGACGGTCAATGCCTACTACAACCCGACCGACAACACGATCAACTTCCCGGCCGCGATCCTGCAACCGCCATTCTTCTATGCCAAGGGCGACGACGCGCTCAATTACGGCGGCATCGGCGCAGTGATCGGCCATGAGGCCAGCCACGGCTTCGACGACCAGGGCAGCCAGTTCGACGGCAAGGGCAACCGCAGCAACTGGTGGACGGCGACCGACAAGAAGCAGTTCGAAGCGCGCACCGACAAACTGGTCAAGCAATTCGACGGTTACGCGCCGATCAAGGAAAAACCGGATCTTCACATCAACGGCAAGCTCACGCTTGGCGAGAACATCGCTGACCTGGGCGGCATCAACATTTCCTACGACGCCCTGCAAACCGCTCTCAAGGCCGATCCGAAGGAAGCCGCGGAGAAGATCGACGGCTTCACCCAGGAACAGCGCTTCTTCCTGAGCTGGGCCAATGTCTGGCGCGGCAGCTCGCGCCAGAAAACCGCCGAACTCCTGCTCAACGTCGACCCGCACTCGCCCGCCAGCGTGCGCGCATTCGCAGCGCCGTCGAACATGCCGCAGTTCGCGCAGGCGTTCTCGTGCAAGGCCGGCGACAAGATGGTGCGCAGTGGCGATGCGCAGGTGAAGATCTGGTAATCGCCTGCTTCCCCCTTCCGCAGGAAGGGGGATCGAGGGGGATGCGCTCTTCGGGCATCCCCCGATGCTGCGCATCGCCCCCTTCGTGCCGAAGGGGGTGTCCTACCTGCGCCGTCGCACCCTGCTCCGCCAAAACTGGATCAACGCGAATCCCACCACCGCGCCACCCAGGTGCGCGAAGTGCGCGACACCGGCCTGCGTGCCGGTGACTCCCAGGTACAACTCCAGCGCCATGTAGCCGACCACGGCAATGCGCGCGGGTATCGGTATCGGCACCAGGAAGAAAAAAACCTTGGCTTGGGGATACAACACCGCAAACGCGAGCAGCAGGCCGAAGACTCCGCCCGACGCGCCGAGGGTCGGATAGAAATCCTGTGGCGAGAACAGCGCGATCGTCGCCAGTTGCGCGAACGCGGCGCCAAGCACGCAGGCGAAATAGTAAAATGTATACCGGCGCGCGCCGAACGCTTCTTCCACCGCCCCGCCGAACATCCACAGGGCGAGCATGTTGAAGGCGATGTGCGGCACGCCGCCATGCAGGAAGCTGTAGGTGATCAGTTGCCACGGTTCGAAACCGAGCGCCGTCACGGCGCCGTTGCCCATGCGCGCGAGCTGGTGCGGTCCCAGCGGCCACAGCGCGAAATGCGCGATGATCGCCGCGTCGCCGCCGGCCATCTGCATGGCGAAGATCGCGATGTTGGCGATCAGCAGGGCGCGAGTCACTGGCGGGACGCGTGGCATCATCGAGTGGAATCCGGCAAAACGCGCATGATGCCCGAAGCGGGTGCCATCACACCAGTTTCCACAACTCGGCATCCACGTCGCGCTGCCAGCCGAAACGGCCAAGATCGATGCGACCGTTGCGCACGGCGATGCCTTCGTCCGTGAGCCGCGCGCGCTGTTCGCGATAACCCGAACTGCCTCGTGGAAATGCGATGCGTCCATCCGATCGCAACACGCGCTGCCAGGGCAGTTTCAGGGCCGAATAATCGCCGAGGATGCGCCCGACCAGGCGCGCACGCCCCGGCAGGCCGGCGCGCCGCGCGATTTCACCGTAGCTGGCCACGCGGCCTCGCGGAATCGAGCGAATCACGCGCAGGATGGCAGCGTGTTCGGGCGGGATGTCTGCCATGCCTGACTTCATCGCGGCAACACGTTAGCATACGGCGCTGGAATCACGGGAAGCATCCATGCATTCGTTCGAGGAAATCCGCTCCGCCATCCAGGGCAAGCAGGCACTGCGCATCAACGATCCGTATCTGTTGAGCTTCGATCTGGCGATCGACGGCGGCACGCGCCGGCAAGGCATGTACCTGGCCGAACTGGAAGGCGACGACGGCCGCAAATACCTGCGCGTTTCCACGCCGATAGGTCCGGTCGCTGGAATGGATGCCAAGCGCTGCCTGCGCTTCAACTGGGAACAGCGCGTGGGATTTCTTGCGGTGAGCGATCTGGATGGCGCGCCCTACCTGCACCTGTGCGAGAACCGTCCGTACGAGTTGTTGAACGAAAAGGAACTCGTGCGCCTGATCGAGGAAATCGGCCCGCTTGGCGATCGTCTGGAAAAGGCCATGTCGGCCGGCAACGACACGCTCTAGTTCAAGGTTGGTGCCAGCCGAGCAGCTGAAGTCCGCGCACCAGCAACCATGCCAGTCCGCCCGCCACAGGCAGGGTGAGCAGCCACGCCCAGACCATGCGCTCGACCACCGTCCAGCGGAT
>JAFEEK010000309.1 GCA_018241165.1 Pseudomonadota bacterium | reverse complement strand
ATTTACCGCAGTACCCACAACTACAAGCGGCAATGCCGCAAGCAAAAGTCCGTCGCATCGTCGGCGGCACAAAGGTGAAAGAAGATGGCAAACAACGAACGTGAAAACAGCGACGGCATGCTGGAAAAGCTCATTGCCGTCAACCGCGTGGCCAAGACGGTCAAGGGCGGCCGGCAGATGAGCTTCACCGCACTGACCGTGGTCGGCGACGGCGATGGTCGCGTCGGTTTTGGCTATGGCAAGGCGCGCGAAGTGCCGGTCGCGATTTCCAAGGCGATGGAACGTGCGCGCCGCGGCATGGCCCACATCAAGCTCAACAACGGCACGCTGTGGCATGCGGTCAAGGCCAATCATGGCGCCGCGCGCGTGTACATGCAGCCGGCTTCCGAAGGTACCGGCGTGATCGCCGGCGGCGCGATGCGCGCCGTACTCGAAGTGGTCGGTGTGAAAAACGTGCTGGCCAAAGCCGTCGGTTCGCGCAATCCGATCAACCTGGTGCGCGCCACGATCAAGGGCCTGCAGCTGATGGCCACGCCAGAACGCATCGCAGCCAAGCGTGGCAAGAAAGTGAACGAGGTGGGTGGTTATGGCCAAGGCTAAGACAACGAAGGCGGCGGGCACGGTCCGCGTGCGCCTGTACAAGAGCATGAACAGTTGCCAGTGGAATCACCGGCTCAGCGTCAAGGCGCTGGGACTGAACAAGCTCAATGATGTGCGCGAGTTGAAGGATTCGCCGCAGGTGCGTGGCCTGGTCGCCAAGATCAATTACCTCGTCCGCATCGAAGAATCCGCGTAAGCGCAAAAAATTCTGGAGTTCGCATCATGCGTCTGAATACACTCAAACCGGCCAAGGGTTCACGCAAGGTACGCGTGCGCGTCGGCCGCGGCATGGGCTCTGGCCTTGGCAAGACCGCGGGTCGTGGTCACAAGGGCCAGTACGCGCGTACCGGCAAGGGCAAGGTCAAACCCGGATTCGAAGGCGGCCAGATGCCGATGCAGCGCCGTCTGCCAAAAGTCGGTTTCCGCTCGAAGCTTGCGCGCGACACGTCCGAAGTGCTGCTATACAAGCTCGATACGATCAAGGGCGACGCCATCGATTTCGCCGCACTCAAGGCGGCCGGTCTCGTCGACACACGTGCGATCCGCGCCAAGGTCGTCAAGAAGGGCGAGATCAAGCGCGCGGTCAAGCTCAAGGGCGTGGCGGCTACCGCCGGCGCCAAGGCGGCGATTCTCGCCGCCGGCGGCAGCGTGGAGTAATCAGTGGCAACGCCTTCCCAGTCGTCCACCGGCGGTTTGCTCGGCAATCTTGGCAAGCTGACCGAACTCAAGCAGCGCATCCTGTTCGTGATTGGCGCGCTGTTCGTGTTTCGACTCGGTTCGTTCATTCCGGTTCCGGGAGTGAATTCGGACGCCATGACCAAGTTGATCCAGGGTCAGGGCGGCGGACTGGTCGACATGTTCAACATGTTTTCCGGCGGCGCGCTGGAACGTTTCTCGTTGTTTGCCCTCGGCGTCGTGCCCTACATTTCGGCATCGATCATCGTGCAGATGTTCGGTTCGGTGATTCCGAGCTGGGCCGCAATGCGCAAGGAAGGCGAGTCCGGTCGGCGCAAGTTGACCCAGTACACGCGCTTCGGCACGATCGGTCTGGCCGCATTCCAGGCATTCGGCATTGCCACGATGTTGCAGCACCAGGCCGGCGTGGTCTATGCGCCGGGTCCGAGCTTCATTTTCACGGCCATGATCGGCCTCACCGCCGGCACCATGTTCCTGATGTGGGTCGGCGAGCAAATCACCGAGCGCGGCATCGGTAACGGAATCTCGTTGCTGATCTTCGCCGGCATCGTGGCCGGCCTGCCGAGCGCGGTCATGCGCACGCTGGAAATGTCGCAGCAAGGCGAAATCAGCCCGATGCGCGTGCTGGTCATCCTCGTGCTTGTGCTCGCGGTCACTGCATTCGTCGTGTTCATGGAGCGCGGCCAGCGCCGCATCACCGTGAACTACGCGCGTCGCCAGGGTGGTTCGCGCGCCTACATGAACCAGAGTTCGCACCTGCCGCTGAAGATCAACATGTCGGGCGTGATCCCGCCGATCTTCGCCTCGTCGCTGATCCTGTTCCCGGCCACCGCCTCGTCGTGGTTTTCCAACGGCGCAGACATCCGCTGGCTGCAGCAGATCACCGCGGCGCTGAACCCGGGCGAGCCGCTGTATGAAATCCTGTACGGCGCGATGATCATCATCTTTGCGTTCTTCTATACCGCGCTGGTGTTCAACTCGAACGAAACCGCGGACAACCTGAAGAAATCCGGTGCCCTGGTGCCAGGCATCCGCCCGGGCCGCGCCACTGCCGAGTACATCGACGGCGTGCTCACGCGACTGACCGGCGCCGGCGCGATTTACCTCGTCGCGGTGTGCCT
>JAFEEK010000308.1 GCA_018241165.1 Pseudomonadota bacterium | reverse complement strand
GCGAGCAGGCTGGCGCCGCCCAGGCTGAGCAGGGCGCGGTTCGTGAGCAGCGGCAAGGTCGCGCTGGTGCGTTCGATCAGCAAGGCGCCGTGGACTTCGCCATTCGCCGTCAGTGGAACCGCGGCCGCGAGCACGACATCGCCGCTGCCACTGCCGCGATGCCAGGCCGTGGCGACGACGCCCGACAACGCCTGCCAGACTTCGGTGGCATCGAGCCGCGGCAAGGATGGCGCGAAGCTCGCAGCCTGGCTGACCTGTGGCGCGATCAGGCTGCGATAGACGAAACCTTCCAGCCAACGCCGGCGCGCGCCCTTGGCGCTGGCGGTGTCGGCGAGTTTGCCGGCTGCGCCGAGCACCCAGCCTTCGTCGCTGATCAGGCGCACGCGCATGCCGTCCGGCACGATGCGCGTCAGTTGCGCAGAGAGTGCCTTCGAATCGTGCAGCAGCGGCAGCGTGTCGGACGAATCCGGCGTCGGCGCGGCCGAGTCGAACACGTTCAATCCCAGGCGATCCGGCATCTGCGCGCGCGGCAGGCGCAGCTCGACGTGGTAGCCGGAACCATCTTCCTGCCACGCGCCTTCGACGATGGTCGGCAATGCGTTGTCGCTGGCGTCGCCGAGCGTGAGCGCGTCGAAGTGCCCGGGAGCTGCGCTGGAAAGCAGGTAGCGCCGAGTCAGGTCGCCGCGTTGCAGCGTGAGCGTGAGGTGATCGGCCAGCAGCGCGCGCGGATCGCTCGCATCGACGCGATCGCGCGTGGCATCGCGCACGCTGGCGTACAGGTACAGCCACGCGTCGTCGTCGCAGAGCAGCAGAGTCGATTTCGCAGGGTCGCTCGCCGGCCCGAGCTTTTGCGTGAACGGAGCAAGCAACGTCCAGTCGTCTGCGTAGCCATCCACCACCATGCGACCAGGCGCGCGATGCACGTACAACGCGGATCCGGTTGGTGGCAGCGGCACGCCGAGCACGTCGAGACTTTGCGCAAGGGCATTCGCGGTGGCGATCAGGGTCTGTTCCTGGCCTTGGCGCAGCAATTGCTCCATCTGGCGCACGAACAGCCAGCCCGCCAGCGGCAAGGCCAGCGTCGAGAGTGCGATCAGCAGGAGTTTGAATCGAAGCGACATGCGCTTTGCTCGTCATTCCGGCCAAGGATTGGCCGGAATCCAGGAGGCAGGATGCCACAAGAAAAGGCGCTGGATTCCCGCTTTCGCGGGAATGACGAGCATGAGAGTCATGGCTTCCAACGATAGCCAGCACCATGGACGGTTTCTATCGCATCAAATGTCGGATCGATGGCGATGAACTTCTTGCGGATGCGCTTGATGTGCGAGGTGATGGTGGCATCATCCACGACCACTTGCGCCTCGCGCATGAGCTGGTCGCGATTCTTCACGTGGCCGGGAAAACGCACCATGGTGTGCACCATCCAGAATTCGGTCACGGTCAGCGGCACCTCGGCGCCGTTCCAGGTGATGCGCATGCGCTCGGCCTCGAGTTTGAGCGGCCCGTGTTCGACCACGGTTTCCTTCGACATCGGCTTGCCCAACGCATCCATGCGCCGGAACAGCGCGCTGATGCGCGCGGCCAGGTGATGCAGGCTCACGTCCTTGGTGAGGTAATCGTCGGCGCCCAGGCGCAAGCCGGAGATGATGTCGAAATCCGAATCGCGCGCGGTCAGGAAGATGATTGGCAACGCGGCGGATTTGCCGCGCAGCTCGCGGCACAGATCGAAGCCGCCTTCGGGTTCGTCGCCGAGGCCGACGTCGATGATGACGAGTTCGGGCAGGCGCAGCGCGAACGCGCGGCTGGCGTCGGGGTGCGATCCATAACCTTGTACCTGATAGCCGATGCGCGTGAGCGCCTCGACGTAATTGGCGCGGATGGCGGGTTCGTCTTCGACGATGGCGATGTGGCGGGCCATGCGGTCTTCCTCGGGGTGGCGGCGCTTGCCAGCTTACGAGGCGCGCCCGTGCGCGGCAATCGGCG
>JAFEEK010000307.1 GCA_018241165.1 Pseudomonadota bacterium | reverse complement strand
TGCAGGTTCGAGTCCTGCCGGGCCCACCAAGTCCCAAAAAAGAAGCGGCCGCTCCTGGGGAAAGAGCGGCCGCTGGGGATGCTGCCCGTCTGCTGGGGGACAGAGGGAAAGGCAGCGTCGCCAATCTACTCCGGAATTGTTAATTTCAGCCTAAATCCGCCCGGAACTGGCCCGATTGCGTGATTTGCAGCTCGAATCGCCGGTTCGATCCGGCCTCGCCGCTTTCGTTCAGTTTCCAGCCCCAGCGCTCGCACACACGCCGGATCATGCCCAGGCCGAGGATGCGGTCGGCGCGGTCGTCTGCGCCGCGCGCGCGCGGAACCGGCGTCTGGGTACGGTCGGCCTGCCGCAGCGTGATGCGCACGCGGTGTGGCGCCACTTCGACGTCGAGGTCGCCGCCATCGGCGAACTCGGTGGCGGCGCGCAGCAGGTTGCTGAACACCACGCCGAGTACGCGCGGTGGCGCGGGCACGGCAATGCCGGAGACGCCGGTGTGCCGCACGTGCAGGTTTTTCTCGCGCAGCATGTCGGCGCGCTCGCCGAGCAGGCCGACGATGACCTTGTCGAGGTCTGGCGTGTTGCCGGCGAACGTCTCGTCCTCGTCGCTGCGCGCAAGCACGAGCAACGCATCGAGCAAGTCGCGCAGCTCGTCGCTGCCGCGTTGCATGCGTTTCAGGCGCGCCTCGTCGGCAGGGCTGGCGTCGGCATCGAGCATCACTTCGATCGCGCCGCGAATCACGGCCAGCGGAGTACGCAGCTCGTGGCTGGCATCGGCGGTGAACGCGCGTTCGCGGCGCACATAGTCGTGCAGCTTTTCCTGATAGCGGTCGAACGCCTGCGCCAGCTTGCCGACTTCATCGGCGGCGAATCCCGGCGCCAGCGGCGTCGCGCCGTGGCGCGGCGGTTCGAGTACCTCGACCTGCCCGGCGAGGCGCCGCACCGGCTCGATCGCGCGCCCGGCCCATGCCCAGCCCAGCCACGCCGAAAGCGCCGTGCCGAGGAAAACCAGCGCGATCAGGTCGCGCGCCAGGTGGCGTTCGCGCGTGCTTTCTTCGGCAACGTCGAGCACGACGTACAACCGGCTCGATCCGGCGTCGTACACCGCGACGTGGACTTCGCCTTGGTCGACGGTAATTTCGTGCAGGCCAGGCGCCAGCGCGGCCATCTGCGACGGCGGCGCCGTTCCGCCCGGCGTGTTGGTGTAGACGTCGAAATGGCGCAATGGCGGATTCGACAGCCGTCCATCGAGCACGAAGCGATCGCGCAGGTGCTCGCCTTCCACGCGCAGCATTTCATCGACGAGGCGGTGCACGTAGGCATCGGAAAAGTGCAGCGCCACCATCGCCACACAGGTGCTGACCACGAAGCCCAGGCCCGCGAACGTGAGCGCAACGCGCGCGCGCAGGCCCAGGCGCAGGCGTTGCGAGGCCGGCGCCACGTCATGCATCGGGCGCATCCGTCAGGCGATAGCCGAAGCCATGCACGGTGTGCAGCAGGCGCGTGCCGAAGGGCCGGTCCAGGGCGCTGCGCAGCACCGACAGGTGGGTGTGCAAGGTCGCGATGTCGCCGCCGCTTTCGCCCCACAGCGCATCGGTGAGTTCGGCGTGGCGCACCAGGTTCGGCGCGCGCCGCAGCAACGCTTCGAGCAGGGTGAACCCGGCATGGGTCAGCGCCAGAGGCTGGCCGCCGCGTTCGGCAACGCGTTTGTCCGGATCCAGGGTCAGGTCGGCCAGGCGCAGGGTCTGGCCCTGCAGCTGGCGTCCGCGCCGGTACAGCGCGCGGATACGCGCTTCGACTTCTTTCATGGCAAAGGGTTTAACCACGTAGTCGTCCGCGCCTTCGGCGAAGCCGACGAGCTTGTCGTTGAGCGTGTCGCGCGCGGTGAGCATCAGCACCGGCGTGTCGCGTTTCGCCGCGCGCAGCGCCCGGCACAAGTCGAGCCCGTCGAGCTTGGGCAGGCCCAGGTCAAGCACGATGACGTCGTAATCGCCATCCAGCGCCATGCGCAAACCCGAGGCGCCATCCACCGTGTGGTCCATCACGAAGCCGCGGTGCTCCAGGTAGTCCCAGATGTTCGCGGCGATGTCGCGCTGGTCCTCGATCAGCAGGATGCGCATGGTCATGCGCCGTCGCGCAACGCCGCGCGATACAGCTCGTGGAAATGCCACACGCCGCTTTCGCGCTTCGGATTCAGACGGCCGGCGGTATACGAACCGGACGCCAGCCGATGCTGCACCAGCTCGCAGATCGCGATGTCTTCGTGCTGGACTTCGTCGCTGAAGGCCTCGTCCTGCGTGCGGTGCGCGGCATCGTTGCGCCCGGCGGGGTAGAAATAGTCGAAATCGACCCGGCAGCGATCCACGCCGAGCGGCACCACGC
>JAFEEK010000306.1 GCA_018241165.1 Pseudomonadota bacterium | reverse complement strand
CGGCTGGGACAAGGGCGATTTCAGTTCGGTGTTCGGACTCGAACTGATCGACAAGAAGCCGCTGTGGGCCTACGACCGCAGCTTTACCGACTCGCGCCTCGACAGCCCGGCGCCGCCGTCGAAACTCTATGCCGACCCGGTTTGGGGCATCCTCGACGTGGACGAAAACTACATCGATCCGGGCAAGGCAACCTGCGATGCGCTGGCGGCCTACGACAAGGGCTCCATCGTCTATGCCTATCGCAAGAACTGGGGCAACTACTGCGGCAGCTACAAGGACATCGGTTACGGCACGCTGGAAAACGGCCGCAAGGCAGCGAATTTCTGGGGTTCGGCGAATTACCGCGTGAGCGACAGCGTCAACTTCTACCTCGACCTGATGGCCAGCACTTCGCATCAGGAAAGTTACTGGATGCCGCTGGAATGGCAGAACTGCGAGAAGTTGAACGGCGATTGCGCACCGACACCCTTCTTCAATCAGGCCACGGGCCAGGTCGAACAGTGGCAGCGCCGTTATTTCACGATCGAGGAAAACGGCGGATTCAAACCCGGCATGATCCGCAACATCGACAACGCGATGACGTTCAATACCGGTATCAAGGGCACGCTCGACGACGGCAAGTGGAACTACGATGCGACATACGGCCACTCGCAGAACCGGCTTGAGCAGAAATGGCCGGCGCTGGTCGCGGCGAAGGCGCAGGCGTTGTATCTGGGCCCGTCGCTCGGGGTCGATCCGGACAGCGGCCTGCAGATCTACGACGCGCCGTATTCGCGCTTCTACACGCCGCTGACGGTTGCGCAGTTCCGCTCGATCACGCGGGATTCGATCGACAACGACAAGAGTCGCGCCGATACGCTGTCGGCAACCATCAACACGACCGAGTTGTTCAGCCTGCCGGCCGGGCCGGTCGGCTTCGCCGCCGTGGCCGAATATGGCAACCAGTACTTCGGGCTGAAGGCCGATCCACTCTCGCTCGATGGCAGTTATTACCACTTGCACAACACCGATGCGATCGGCTCGCG
>JAFEEK010000305.1 GCA_018241165.1 Pseudomonadota bacterium | reverse complement strand
TGTATCGCGGCTATCCGATCGAACAGCTCGCGAAACAATCGAGTTTTCTCGAAGTCGCCTACCTGCTGATCAATGGCGAGTTGCCGTCGACCGCGCAATTCGGCGCGTTCGAGGACGAAGTCACGCATCACACGATGATGCAGGAATCGCTGAAGAACTTCCTGCACGGCTTCCATTACGACGCGCACCCGATGGCAATGCTGTGCGGCGCGGTCGCCTCGTTGTCGGCGTTCTATCACGACACCCTGGATATTTCCGATCCGGAACAGCGCCGTCTGGCAGCGATCCGGCTGATCGCCAAGGTGCCGACGATCGCGGCGGCGGCGTATCGCTACTCGATCGACTGGCCGATCCGCTATCCGCGCAACAACCTCGAATACTGCACGCGTTTCCTGCACATGATGTTCGAGGTGCCGAGCGAACCGCTGCAGCTCAATCCGGTGGTCGCCAAGGCGCTGGATCTGCTGTTCATCCTGCACGCGGACCACGAGCAGAACGCGAGTACCTCGACGGTGCGCCTGGTCGGATCCACCGGCGCGAATCCGTACGCCTGCGTCGCGGCCGGCATCGCCGCGTTGTGGGGGCCGGCGCATGGCGGCGCGAACGAAGCGGTGCTCAAGATGCTCGCCGAGATCGGCGATGCGAAGAACGTCGGCGCCGCGGTCGCCAAGGCCAAGGACAAGAATTCCGGTTTTCGCCTGATGGGCTTCGGCCATCGCGTGTACAAGAACTTCGACCCGCGCGCGACGATCATCCGCGAAACCTGCCACCAGGTTCTTGGCGCGCTCGGCGTGAACGATCCGTTGCTGGATGTCGCGCTGGAGCTGGAACAGGTCGCGCTCAAGGATCCGTATTTCATCGAGCGCAAGCTGTATCCGAACGTCGATTTCTATTCCGGCATCATCTACAAGGCGCTGAAGATCCCGACCGAGATGTTCACCGTGATGTTCGCGATCGCGCGCACCGCGGGTTGGGTCGCGCATTGGCTGGAGCAGCACCAGGACAAGGACACCAAGATCGGGCGCCCGCGCCAGATCTACACCGGCGCGACGACGCGCGACTACGCGCCGATCACGAAGCGCTGAGCAGCGCTTCCACCGCGCCCAGCGCCGCGCGCTGCATGGGCCGTTCGCCGGTACGATCCAGCGGCGCCTGGCGAATCGCGTCCTGCGGGAGCAAGGTCAAGTCGTAGTCCACCCCTGACCGCGCGATCCGAAGGACCGGGAAATCTGCAGACACAGCGTGATTGATGCGCAAGCGTCGGCTATCTTCTTCGAACTCCACGCCATCTTCCGCCAGCATGTCGATCACGGCTTCCGGCGATTCCGAGAACAGGTGCAAGGCGACCGCCGAGTGCGCATCGGCGGTGCCATCGAGCACCGGCCCGACCAGTCGCGGGTCGAAGCGCTTGAAATAGCGCATCGCCTCGCAGGCGGCCACGCGCAATTCGCGCAAATGACCCGGCTGGTCGCCGCCGTGAAACAACCGCTGGTGCTCGCGCAGGGCATCTTCGATTTCGCTGTTTTTCGGCAGGCTCGATTCGTCGCGGATGTTCAAGCGCTCGGCAGCCTTGCGCTTGGCGGCGTGGTAGTCGCGCAATCCGTGTTCGCTGATCAGGCGTGCCGCTTCCACCGCCACGCGTCGGCGCAT
>JAFEEK010000304.1 GCA_018241165.1 Pseudomonadota bacterium | reverse complement strand
TGTTGAGTTTCACGCAAAACTGAGCCAGATGCGATAGGGATTTTCGTCGAAAATTGAGCCACGTGTAGTCACCGTCCTGCTCGGAGCCCGAGCAGGAGCAACCGGAGTGATAGACGTGGCGTTATTGAGTGTGATCCGGCGTTGGTATTTTCGCGAGCATATCTCGGCGCGCGAGATAGCCCGACGCACGAAGCTGTCCAGGAACACGATAGCCAAGTATCTGGAGAACGGCGTGGTGGAACCGCGCTACGTTCGACGTGCCAGTCCGAGCAAGCTGGATCCGTTCGCTGAGCAACTGCGCACATGGCTGGCCGACAACGCGCGACAAGGCCGCAAGAGCCGGCGCACGGCCAAGCAGATGCACGCGTCATTGCAGCAACTGGGCTATCCCGGATCGTATGGCCGGGTGTGTGACTTTGCGCGGCGCTGGCGGCGCGAGCAGCAGGAGCTGGCGCAGACGGCTGGACGCGGCGCATTCGTGCCGTTGCAGTTCGCGCCGGGTGAAGCGTTCCAGTTCGACTGGAGCGAAGACTTCGCCGTGATCGGCGGCGAGCGTACCAAGCTGCAGATCGCGCACTTCAAACTCAGCCACAGCCGCGCGTTCGTGTTGCGGGCGTATCCGTTGCAAACCCACGAGATGCTGTTCGATGCGCACAACCACGCGTTCGCCGTGTTGGGCGGTGTACCGCGGCGCGGCATCTACGACAACATGAAGACGGCAGTGGATCGCGTGAAGCCGGGCAAGGCGCGCGATATCAATGCACGATTTACCGCGCTGACCAGCCACTATCTGTTCGAGCCGCAGTTCTGTAGCCCGGCGTCTGGCTGGGAGAAGGGCCAGATCGAGAAGAACGTCCAGGATGCGCGGCGGCGCCTGTGGTTCGACGCGCCAGCGTTCGCCTCGCTGGATGCCCTCAACACCTGGTTGCAGGAACGCTGCGTGGCGTTGTGGCGCGAGGTGGCACACCCCGAACACAGTGCGCGCACGATCGCGTCATTCTGGGAGGACGAACGTCCGCAGTTGATGGCGGTGACGGGCCTGTTCGATGGTTTTGTGGAAGTCGGCAAGCGCGTGACGCCGACGTGCCTGGTGCACTTCGAGCGCAATCGCTACAGCGTGCCGGCCACGTATGCACACCGGCCGGTCAGCCTGCGCATCTATGCCGACCGGATCGTCGCCGCCGCCGAAGGCCAGATCATTGCCGAGCACGCGCGGCACTTCGATCGGCACCACACCAGTGGCCGCACAATTTACGACTGGCGGCATTACCTGAGTGTCGTGCAGCGCAAGCCCGGCGCGTTGCGCAATGGTGCGCCGTTCGCCGACTTGCCGGATGGCTTCAAGCGATTGCAGGCAACCCTGCTCAAGCGCCCCGGCGGCGATCGCGAGATGGTCGAGATTCTTGCGCTGGTGTTGCATCACGACGAACAGGCCGTGCTGACCGCGGTGGAACTGGCACTGGAGTCGGGTGCTCCCTCCAAGCCGCACGTGCTCAATCTGCTGGCACGCCTGCTCGGGGAATCGCCGCCGGCGCCGGTTGCCGCACCGCCGGGCCTGACGCTGCGCGTCGAGCCGCAGGCCAATGTGGAACGCTACGACGAACTGCGGAGCAAACGCCATGCAGCTTGATCCGCTGGTCGTAACCCTCAAGTCGCTGAAGCTGCACGGCATGGCGCAAGCACTCGGCGAACTCGCCGAGCAAGGCGCGCCGGTGTATCACAGCGCGCAGCCCGTGCTCAATGCGATGATCAAAGCGGAAGTCGCCGAGCGCGAAGTGCGCTCGGTCGCCTATCAGAAGAAGAGCGCTCGCTTCCCGGTCTATCGTGATCTGACCGGCTTCGACTTCGCGCAAAGTGCGGTCGACGAAGCGCTGGTACGCCAACTACACCGCGGCGACTTCATCGAACAAGCGCAGAACATCGTGCTCGTCGGTGGTCCAGGTACTGGCAAGACGCACTTGGCCACCGCTATCGGCATCCATGCGATCGAGCATTTGCGCCGCCGTGTGCGCTTCTTCTCGACCATCGAACTGGTCAACGAACTGGAACGCGAAAAGGCTGCCGGCAAAGCCGGCGCGCTGGCCATGCGCCTGGTGCACACCGACATCGTGATCCTCGATGAACTGGGCTACTTGCCCTTCAGTCAGGCCGGCGGCGCGCTGTTGTTCCACCTGCTCGGCAAGCTCTACGAGCACATCAGCCTGATCATCACGACCAACTTGAGCTTCGCCGAGTGGACCACGGTCTTCGGCGATCCGAAGATGACCGCCGCGCTGCTCGATCGGCTTACGCACCGCTGCCACATTCTCGAAACCGGCAACGACAGCTACCGCTTCAAGACCAGCTCAACCCAGAAGGAGGCAAAGGCAAGAAAAACCACCAAGACCTGAGGCATACTGCGGCACCCAAGGGTGGCTCACTTTTCAGTGAAAATCCCGGCTCACTATTCGGCGGAAATCAACACGCTGACGTCCGCGCGGAAGAGAAGAGTTCGAAAAAAAGATCTTACCGCAGCTCGATGGCAACATGATCCATGTCGAAAATTCCCGGCAAGCGTAAGAAGACTACAGCTAGCGATCCGTTGTCGAAGCTGCGCTCTGACTATGACGCGTTGGTCGCCAGGATGCAGACACCACAGGCGAATGCTGCTTTCGATCGTCTCTTTGCTGCCAGCGGGACGAAACTTGGCGCAACCGCCAAAGCGCAGGTTATGGGGACTCGCGATGCGGGTGAAGAGGATCGGTCAGCTCGGAAGCGTTCGGGTTCGAAACGAGGGAAGAACGTTAGGCGCGAGGCCGGGACCCGGAAGACTCGCGAAGAACGCAGGCCTGTCCGGATACCCGATGAAGTCAGCACTACGGCATTGTGCAAGCTGGTGAAAAGCGGCAAGAGCCTTCTTGTCCCACTGCCCGCGGCAATCATGAAACAGTTGGGTTGGAGGGTGGGCGACAAAGTGAAATGGCGTTGGACGGGATCCAAGGCATTAGTCACCAAGGCCGTAACCGGAGCGGACTTGCTGGCGCGCACTCCAAAAGCTCCGGCGCTCAAGCGTCGCCTACGCATGGATCTACGTAGGTGAGTGGGGTGTGTATCGGCGAGCCGAGCCCTTTGTGGGCGACTTGTTGGCGGATAGGACGCCGGTCGGGCATGTTGTTGGCGGATCGGTTGCCCATGGCGCGACATGTTGGCGCCAATTGGGCTACGTGTTGGCGGGTACTGGGGCAACTTTTCGGCGAGAACCAATTTGCTCTTTTTTTCTTTGGGCTGGAAAGATTCTTCGTACGCCTTTGTATATTATGTCAAATGCAAGAATGCACCTGAATTTGATTTGATGGTGCCCACTCACCCGACGTACGTTTAGCCAGTTCAGTGTTTATCAACCACCGGCAGCGAATCCAGCCAAACTGCGACGGCGTGGATGGATCCGTCGTCCAGCATGTGTGCAACGCCACGCATGATGAAATCGTTGGTGCTGTCGTGGGCCTGTTTGTCGCGGTAGCCGTTCAGACGCGAGACCAAGTAGGCCGCGTGCTGGCCGCGCAACATCGGATAGGCCAAGTAACGACTCGCCGTGATAATGGGACCGTTCGCGTCGGCGCCGTGACAGCCCTGGCATGGAGGGACGCCTTTCGCGGGATCGCCGTTCGAATACAACGTGGCACCCTGCTCGTCGCCTGTCTCCGTGATCGTCGGCGAAGCCGTGGGCGTCTGTGCGGCGAAGTATGCGGCGAGATTGCGCATGTCAACGTCGCTCAGCGTCTGCGCCTGGGCCGGCATTGGCGAAGCGACATAGTACGGCGCATTCGGATCTGCGTTCCTGTATTCGACCAGGCGGTGGTAGATGTAATCCGCACGCTGTCCGGCAAGTTTCGGAAAGGTCGGCACGACAGCATTGCCGTTCGGGCCGTGACAGGCTACACACACGACCGCCCTGCTCGCTCCGGCGGCAGCGTCGCCATGGACTGGCTCGATGCGACGCAAGTCGACGTAATTGGCAGCAACGCCCTGCGTGCAGACCAGGACCAGCAGCATGGCGGCAGGAAGACGCATGAAATTCGGCAGCAGGTTCATCGCGGCAGCCTCACAATTTCACGTTGACGAACAGACCGATGAGGTTGGCGTTGTAACCCTGCGGCCCGGCATCGGTATACACGCGATTGCCCGCCACGAGGCCTTGACCGAATCCCGCGTAATGCCAGTCGTTGATGCGCCCGCGCTCGTAGTAGTCGAACAGCCGCAATGCAACGCGCTCGTTCACGGGCACGGTTACGCCGGCAGTAATGGAATTGACGCGATAGACCATGCTCGGGAACGCGCCATTGCCGGGACCCGGGCCTTCATTGCCGACCAGATGCGCAAGTGCGGTCGGACCTGCATAGCTGTAGTCGGTCAGGCCGCGCGAATAAAGGTAGTTCCAGTTGAGGTCGAAGCGCACGCGATCAAACTTGTGGTTGAAGGTCAGACCCGCGTACCAGTCGCGCTGCGCGTCGTTCGCCCACCATTGGCCGATCAGCGCATAGTTGGCGCCGCCGAGTGCCGGATCGACACCAGCGCCGTTCTGCTGGTCCTGCACATTGGACAACCCGAGGCGCGATCGATCCCAGGCGATGTAGGCGCCAAGCGTACTCTGCACCGCAATCTGCCAGTCCCATTGCAGCGTCGCGCCGGCAGTATCGTATGCCTGGCGGCCGATCTGCGCGTCGTAGCTGTTCCAGTCGCCACGCACGGAAGCGCTGAGCGTCATGTCGTCGCGCGGCATGAACGTCGCCATCACGTCGATCTTGTTCTCGTCGCGGCTGGACATGTCGTATTTGCGCATCGCATCGACCGTGTGCGAAGGCGTGCCGGCCGCGGGCGGGACATAGCCTGGCAGGCTGCTCGAAAACGTGAAGTCGTAGGGATCGAAATTGTAGGTATTGCCGGTCTGGTTCAGGTAGGTATAGTTCACGCGCAAGGTCAGCCAGTCGATGCTGCGATTGACCCAGGTGAGCTTGAAACTGCTCGCGTCGATTTGCGTGCGCTCGCGGTTCGTCGGTTCGTAGCGGTTGAAATCGAACGTCGCGCCGAGCGTGTTTTTCTCGCTGAAGCGCCAGTCGGCGCCCGCGTTCGCGTCGATGGTCTGGATGTCGAGTGGCAGGCTGCGCACGCGCGTGAGCGCAGACGGACTGGTCAATGGATCGAAGATGCCTGCTTCACCCGGCACGATGCTGCCCTGCGTGCCATTCTCGCTCGGATAGCCGTACTGTCCGGTGAGCGGGTTGTACAGCAGATAGACGTTACGATAGTCCTGACGATCGAACTTCACGCTGCCACGCAGGCTCAACTGCGACACCGGATTGAGCCGGATGCGCGCGTCGAGCATCGTCGTGTCGATGCGCATGTCGGCCGTCTTTTGCGATAACGCATCGGTCGTGTTCCACTTGCTGCAATCGTAGAGCAGCGGATTCTGCGGGCCGACCTGCAGGTTGCCGATGCCGATGCCGAATACGCCCTGGCAATTGATCGGCGGAATCAAGCTATCGTTCTGGCTCATGCGCCCGCCGGCCGCGCTGAACGAGATTTCGCCGTTCCATGCAATCTTGCGTGTCGCCGTCGCCTGCAGGTTGTGGTAGTCGTTGTCCGGCTCCATCGACATCTGGCCTTGATACAAGGGCGCCGAGATCGCGCCCGGAATCACCGGCAGCGGCGAGAGCTTGAACGGAGATTGGTAATCGTATGCCGTGTACTTGTCGCGGTAGAACGAACCGCTGTAGCTGAAATCGAAGCGCCACTGCGATCCTGCGTAGCGCAGGCCGCCGTTGATGTTGATGGTCGAGTCGCGTATCGGCTTGATCGTTTCGTTGACGCCGCCATCCTGCATGAAGAACGGCGGCCCCTCGAACGCAAAGGCGAAGAAGAACGGGCCGCCATAGGGCCGCGTGCCCTTGCGTTCCTCGTCGCTGAGATTGACATAAGCCGTCCATTCGGGAGTGAGATAGGTACTCACTCCCAGGCCCTGCTTCGAGCGCTTCACGCCAAGCGTGGTCAGCGGCGCTCCGGCCGAAACGGCCGCGACCTGAGCCGGCGTGCTGGCACCGGGCACGAGACTGGCCGGCAAAGTCAGGTTGTTCGTGCCGACGCCGTTCCAGATCGACTTCGCATCGGTGGAAAGGATATTCGGCATGTCGCGCACGAACGCCTGCACTTTGTAAGCGCCAGCGCGACCGAACACGGACTGGTACAACTGGTCGTCGGCGCTGATGCGACTGGCGCGTACATCGACATAGCTGCCATCGGACGGTCGCTCGAGATTGACCTGCAACAATCCGAGCACGAGATTGTTCCTGCGCCAATCCGCATAACGATTCCACAACGCGACCCTGTCACCGCTGGCGCCAAGGTAGCCGCCCTCGATCAGGCCGTAGTAGATCCAATCACCTAACTCGTATGTGCGCGGAGATTCAGGAGCGCAGTTATACAAATTGCCGGTTGGCGAACGCCGCTGCAATGGTGCAAGCCAGGACGTGCCATCCGCGTCGCAGGCCTGGCTAGCCATGCCGCCGGTCGGATCGAGTTTGTCCGCGCGCCAGGTATCGACGCCAATGCCGGTATCTGCGTGTGCGCTGGCGGCACAAAGGACGCAAGCCAGCGGGAGGAAGCGAATCAAGCTGCGTGTCATGATCGTCCCTCCCCCGCTACTCGTGGAATCTCGGCCCGGCCGGCGCGTTCGATCCGTGGATGTTCGCGTGGCAGGTCAGACAACCGCGTCCCATGATGCGCTCGTCCGGATTCTTGCCGGTCATCAGCGAATTCGCGGTTTGCAGATCGTTCGGATGCCGCTGTTGCGTGTGGCACTGCTGGCACAGGAACGGAACCGGCGCGACCAACAGCGTGTTCTGATTCGAGCCGTGCGGCGTGTGGCAGTTCAGGCAGCTCTCGCGCACCGGCGCGTGCTCGAACAGGAACGGCCCGCGCTTTTCGGCATGGCACTGATAGCAGGTTTCGTTGACCGTGTTCGTCTTCGCCAGCGGGAAGCTGGTCAGCGAACTGCCGCTCGACAGCGAACCGTGCGGATTGTGGCAATCGTCGCAGCTCATCTGGCCTTCCGGCAGCGGCATGTGCGAACGCCGATTGAACTGCAGGCGGATATCCTTGTGGCACTGTGCGCAGGTGTCGTTGATCGACTGCTTCGCCATCGAGCCTTCGACCGAAAATTTCGCCATCGGGTTGTGGCAATCGCTGCACGACAGGCCGTTGCGCTGGTGCACCGAACCGAGCCAATGGTCGCGCGGACCGCCGGCATGGCAGGTCAGGCAGGTCCTGGTCTGCACATCGATCGGCGTTCCGCCATCCTTGGTGTAGGCGATGATCAGCCCCTTGGCTTGTGGGTTCTTCGCATGCTCGGAACCTGGACCGTGGCAGGCCTCGCATACGGGAATGGCGGGGTCGGCCTTGTTCGCGGCGATCAGGCCGAGTGCATGCAGCGTATGCGTGAAGTGATCGGCTTCGAGCTGGTGGCAGGCAATGCAGGTCTTCATGCCGACCGATTTCGCCTCGGGTGCCAACGGATTCCCGGCGACGCGTGCATTGGCAAAACCCGGTGCCGGCCTGGGCAGGCTTGGATCGGTACTGACGTCGTTGGAAAGATTCGTCGACGGCAACGATCCGGCGACAGCAGGTTTGCCCTGCTGGGCAAGGGCCGTCTCTGGTGGAACGAGCCACAGCCCGTATGCCAGAACAATGGCTAGCATGCAGCAACAACGACGCAATCCCATCTCGTCCTCCCCAGCCTTGCGTCCATCTAGCGTGACGAATACTGAACTTACAGTTTCAAGAATGCAAGTGCAGAGCATTTTTCGCGTATCGTGCGCAATCCGCCATCGTGATCCGGCGTCGTTCATGCAAAGGAGATCTTCCCGTGAGCAAATACAAGGTCGGTTATCTGGTCGGCAGCCTGGCCAAGGCTTCGATCAACCGCAAGTTGGCAAAAGCGCTCGTCAGGCTTGCACCGGCAAATTTGGCGTTGCACGAAATCGCGATCGGCGAGTTGCCGCTGTATAGCTACGACTACGATGCCGACTATCCCGAGGTCGCACGCCGCTTCAAGCAGGCGATCGCCGATGTCGATGCGGTGCTGTTCGTCACTCCGGAATACAATCGCTCGATACCCGGTGCGTTGAAGAATGCGATCGACTGGGCTAGTCGCCCGTGGGGTACGAATGCATTCACGCGCAAGCCATCGGGAGTAATCGGCACTTCACCCGGCGCGATCGGCACGGCGCTGGCACAACAACAACTGCGCGCGGTTTTGTGTTTTTGCAACTCACCGCTGATGAGTACACTGGAGGCTTACGTCCATTTCACACCCGGCCTGATCGACGACGACGGCAACGTGAGCGAGCAGCGCACGAGCGATTTCCTGCGCAAATACATGCAGGAATACGCCATCTTCGTCGAACGCGTGCTGACGGTGCTGCCGCGCGAAGGCTGAAGCGAATTCGTAGAACAGAAGTCGCGCAGGGCGATGCCGGCGGCTGCTATTGCCCTGCCCGCCGCGCCACGAAAAAACCGCGCAGCAAGTCTGCCGACGCATTCGCGCACAGGCCGCTTTCAACTTCCACGCGATGATTGTGTCGATCCGAAACCAGCGTATCGAAGACGCTGCCGGCGGCGCCGGTCTTGGGATCGGCGGCCGCATACACGACACGTGCAACGCGCGCATGCACGATCGCACCCGCGCACATGACGCAGGGTTCCAGGGTCACGTACAAGGTCGATCCCGGGTAGCGATAATTGCGCAGGCGTTGACCCGCGTCGCGCAGCGCCATGACTTCCGCGTGCGCAGTCGGATCATTGCCGCCGATATTTTGGTTCCAGCCTTCGCCGACGATTGCACCGTCATGCACCAGCACGGCGCCGACCGGGACTTCCGTATGCGCGTCGGCGGCGTGCCGCGCAAGCTCCAGCGCGCGCTGCATGAAGCGTTCGTCTTCGGCGCTGAACGTGCCGCTCACGTCATTCCCACTCTATTGTAAACAAGACATTTTTATCTTTTATATTCAATGGCTTATTTTCCTGCTAATTGGTAATACCATGAAAAATACCATGCTCAGAAAAGGCTTAACAATATTTTGAAAAATTGCC
>JAFEEK010000303.1 GCA_018241165.1 Pseudomonadota bacterium | reverse complement strand
CGACTTGATTTGCGCGAGCCAGCCGTCCTCGACTTGTTCCAGCGAACTGGTGCGCGCATTCGGTTTCACTTTCACCGAGAGCGTTTTCATGGCCGCGCCGCCAGCACGCGCAACAGGTTCTGCGCAGCGCCGAGTCGCTCCGCCGCGCCGGGAAGGGGCATGCGGACCCTGAGTTTGTCCGGGCCATCCAGTGCATAGGTTTTCGGCTGCGACTGGATCAACTTGATCACGGCCATCGGGTCGACGTTCGGATTCGGCTTGAACACGATGCGCCCGCCGTTCTCGCCGAGATCGAGTTTGCGGATGCCGAGCGCGTTCGCACCAAGCTTGAGCGCCGCGGCGGCGAACAGGTTTTTGACCGGCTCTGGCAGCAGTCCGAATCTGTCGATCATTTCCACTTGCAGTTCGCGCAACGCATCCGTGTCGCGCGCACTGGCGATGCGCTTGTACAGGGTCAGGCGCGCGTGCACGTCGGCGAGGTAGTCATCCGGAATCAGCGCAGGAATGTGCAGTTCGACTTCGGCGTCGTGTTCGCTGGTCAGGTCGAAATCGGGCACCTTGCCCGACTTGAGCGCACGCACGGCGCGATCGAGCAGTTCGGAGTACAGGCTGAACCCGATCTCCTCGATCTGGCCGGATTGTTCTTCGCCGAGCAGTTCGCCCGCGCCGCGGATTTCAAGGTCATGCGTGGCCAGCGTGAAACCGGCGCCCAATTCTTCCATCGCGGCGATGGCGTCGAGTCGTTTTTCCGCATCCGCGGTCAGCGCGTGCCGATCCGGAACAATCAAATAGGCGTAAGCGCGATGATGCGAACGCCCGACGCGGCCGCGCAACTGGTGCAATTGCGCCAGGCCGAAACGGTCGGCGCGGTCGATCAGGATGGTGTTCGCGCTCGGCACATCGATGCCCGATTCGATGATCGTCGTGCACACCAGCACGTTGAAACGCTGGCGGTAGAAATCGAGCATGACTTGCTCGAGTTCGCGTTCGGGCATCTGGCCGTGGGCGATGCGGATGCGCGCATCAGGGATCAGTTCGGCGAGGTCGCGCGCGGTGCGTTCGATGCTGTCGACGGCGTTGTGCAAAAAGTATACTTGTCCGCCGCGCCCGAGTTCGCGCTGGAACGCCTCGCGCACGGTGGCCGGATCATAGGGCGTGACGAAGGTCTTTACCGCGAGGCGATGCTCAGGCGGTGTGGCGATGATGGACAGGTCGCGCAGGCCGGACATGGCCATGTTCAGCGTGCGCGGAATCGGCGTTGCGGTGAGCGTGAGCAAGTCCACTTCGGCGCGCAGTTTCTTCAGCGCCTCCTTGTGGCGCACGCCGAAGCGGTGTTCCTCATCGACGATGACGAGGCCCAGATCCTTGAACTTCACGTCGGGCTGCAGCAGCCGGTGCGTGCCGATCATCACGTCGATCTGGCCGTCACGCAGTTTCGCCAACGCCGCGTCGGTTTCCTTTTTCGACTTGAAGCGCGAGATCACTTCCACGCGCACCGGCCAGTCGGCGAAGCGG
>JAFEEK010000302.1 GCA_018241165.1 Pseudomonadota bacterium | reverse complement strand
GGGATTGCGCAGCGTGGCCTGAACCGTCAACTGGTGCCGGATTTCATCTCCGGCATCTTGCGGATCTGCCAGGCCACATACACCGCGCAGGCCGACGCCAGCGCGGACATTGCGGCAAACGCGGGCGTGGTGGCGATCCACGCCAGCGACGGAACATGAACGGCAAGGTCGCGCAGGCCCTGGATCGCCGCGATCACGACGACGTCGCCGAATCGCCACACCGCGGTGTCGATGAAGCCCTTGGCCTTGTAGCGCGTCTCGCGATCGACGTGGGTGAACAGGCTGTCGATGGCGGGATTGTTGACCCCGTAGGATCCGGCGCGGGTCACGATCAGCGCCGCCGCGACCGCGCCGGGCATGCCGATCAGGGCCAGCGAGATCAAGGTAAGCATCTTCACCACTTCGGTGCCGGCGATGCTCGATGCAGGCCCGAAGCGGGTCAGCACGACGCGGGTGATGAAAATCTGGGTCAACGCCATCAACACATTCGTGGCCGCGTCGACACTCGCATAGAAATCGGTGCGCGCCGCGGCATCCGGGTAGAAATGGTGACCGATGTCGGTCTGCAGGTTGTACAACACCGTGCCGACGCAATCCCCGAGCAGCATCAGCACGGCGATACGGCGCAGGAATGGTGCCGACAGCACGAACTTCGCGCCGGCCCAGAATCCACCGCCGATCACGCTTTCGTTGCGCGCATGATCCCTGGCCACCGGATGGCGGCGCGACCAGGCAATCAGGCCGAGAATGCAGGCGACCGCGCCGGCGAGCAGCGCGGATGCAACGGCAAGCAATGGCGCGATTCCGATGACGTGCACCAGCCACTTCGTCAGCAACGGCCCGGCGATCGCGCCAAGCGTGCCGCCGAGCGCGACGATGCCGAACAGGCGATACGCCTGCTCGGTGCTGAAGATGTCGGCGACGAAGCTCCAGAACACCGCGACCACGAACAGGTTGAACACGCTCATCCAGACGAAGAACACTTCGCCGAGGATTTCCGGACTCAGGTCCCCTTGCGCCCGAAACGCGGGAATGAATGCCAGCAGGTTGGCGATGAAAAAGACATACACGATCGGCACGAAGCGCTTGCGCGGGAAGCGCGCGACCAGCCAGCCGTACACCGGGGTCAACACCAGCGTGGCGATGAACGTGGCGGTGTAGAACGACAGCAGCGCCTGCGTGCCTTCGGCCGCCGCAAGCTGCTCGCGCACCGGCCGCAACACGTAGTAGGCAGCAAGCACGAGGAAGAAATAGGCGAACGCGAGTATCACCGCCGGCCATTCGTGGCGTTCCACGCCGGTGAGCATCGTCGCAATGCCGCGGCGCGCGGTCGGATCGGCTGTGCTCACGTCGACTGTCCCAAAACCAAAGGCGACGAAGGGTAACACGCATGCGATGGTATCCTGAACGCCATGGCCCGGCTGGCGACGATCCACATCTATCCGCTCAAATCCGGCGCTGCACTGACGCTGGAATCGGCACGCGTGCAAGCGCGCGGTCTCGAACACGACCGGCGCTGGATGGTGGTGGATGCCGATGGCGAATTCGTCACCGGGCGCAAGCATCCGCGCCTGACCCTGATTCGCGCCGCACCCGTCGGCGACGGCATGCTGCAACTGCGCGCGCCGGACATGCCACCACTGCATCTTGCGCCAGCTGCCGTGTCGCCACGTTTGCAGGTCGAGGTCTGGAACAGCCGTGTCGATGCGCAAACGGCCAATTCCGAATCCGATGATTGGATCAGCGCGTTTCTCGGCATTCGTGCGCGCTTCGCGCACATGGACGCGGCCTGCCTGCGTCCGGTCGACCCCGATCATTCGCGGCCCGGCGACATCGTCAGTTTCGCCGATGGCTATCCGTT
>JAFEEK010000301.1 GCA_018241165.1 Pseudomonadota bacterium | reverse complement strand
TCGCGCACCAGGTCCACGCCGGTGATGAACTCGGTCACCGGATGCTCGACCTGGATGCGCGTGTTCATCTCGATGAAATAAAAGCGCCCGTTCTCGTACAGAAATTCGAACGTGCCGGCGCCGCGGTAGCCGATGCGCACGCAGGCCTCGACGCAGACCTTGCCGATTTCCGCGCGCTGTTCCGGCGTGATTCCCGGTGCCGGCGCTTCCTCAACCACTTTCTGATGGCGGCGTTGCATCGAGCAATCGCGCTCGCCCAGATGGATCGCGTTGCCTTGGCCGTCGGCCAGCACCTGGATTTCCACGTGACGCGGATTCTCCAGGAATTTTTCCATGTAGACCTCGGCATTGCCGAACGCGGCCTTGGCCTCGGATTTGGTCAGGGTGATGGCGTTGGAAAGATGCGCCTCGGTGCGCACCTCGCGCATGCCGCGCCCGCCGCCGCCGCCGGCCGCCTTGATGATGACCGGGTAGCCGATCTCGCGCGCGATCTTCGCATTCGCCGCGGCGTCATCACCGAGCGGTCCGCCAGAACCCGGCACGCAGGGCACGCCGGCGGCCTTCATCGCGCGGATCGCCTCGACCTTGTCGCCCATCATGCGGATCACGTTCGCAGTCGGGCCGATGAAGACGAAGCCGGATTGTTCGACACGTTCGGCGAAGTCGGCGTTCTCGGAAAGAAATCCATAGCCGGGATGGATCGCCTGCGCGTCGGTCACTTCGGCGGCGGCGATGATCGCGGGTATGTTGAGATAGCTTTCCGCTGCCGGTGCCGGGCCGATGCACACCGATTCGTCGGCCATGCCGACATGTTTCAGATTGCGGTCGGCGGTGGAATGCACGGCCACGGTGCGGATGCCCAGCGTCTGGCAGGCGCGCAGCACGCGCAAGGCGATTTCGCCGCGGTTGGCGATGACGACTTTGTCTAGCATCGCCGGATCAGCCGATCACGAACAGCGGCTGGTCGAATTCCACCGGCTGACCGGTGACCGCCAGTACCGCGACCACGGTGCCGGCCTGGTCGGCCTCGATCTGGTTGAACATCTTCATCGCCTCGATGATGCCGAGCGTATCGCCAGCCTTCACCTGCTGTCCCACTTTCACGAACGGCGGGCTTTCCGGATTGGCCGAGGCGTAATACGTGCCGACCATTGGCGAGCGCACGACATGGCCCGGCGGCAAGCCTTTGTCCGCCGATGCCGCGGCGGTTGGCGCCGGAGCGGCAGGTGCGGTGACGCGCGGGGCCTCCGCGTGTGTCGGCGCGGCGACGGGAATCACGGTTTGCGCCGGCATTGTGCCCTTGGGCATGCGGCTCAGGCGCACGGATTCCTCGCCTTCCTTGATTTCGATTTCGGCCAGGTTCGACTGTTCCAGAATATCGATGAGTGTCTTGATCTTGCGCAGATCCATGGTGATACCCCTTGATTCGATGATTGCGCGGCGCTCAGCGCGCCTTGTTCTGAAGATGATCCAGCGCCGCCTGCAGGGCGAGCCGGTAACTCAACGCGCCGAATCCGGCGATCACGCCGACGGCGATGTCCGAAAAATACGAAAGCCGGCGGAACGGCTCGCGTGCATGCACGTTGGACAGGTGCACCTCGATGAACGGGACCTTCACTGCCGCCAGCGCATCGCGCAGGGCGATGCTGGTGTGGGTAAACGCGCCGGGATTGATCAGGATGAACGCGGTGCCGTCCTCACGCGCCGCGTGCACGCGCTCGATCAATTCATGTTCGGAATTGGATTGAAAAGCGATGAGTTCGTGGCCGGATGCCTGCGCGCTGGCCGCAAGATCGGCGTCGATGCCGGCAAGCGTGGCATGGCCGTAGACCTCCGGCTCGCGCGTGCCGAGCAGGTTGAGGTTGGGGCCGTGCAGGACGAGAATCTTGGACACGCGTATTGCCGACAATCGC
This sequence comes from Pseudomonadota bacterium, assembly GCA_018241165.1. Taxonomy (GTDB): domain Bacteria; phylum Pseudomonadota; class Gammaproteobacteria; order Xanthomonadales; family Rhodanobacteraceae; genus Rudaea. The sequence goes on along the minus strand of JAFEEK010000301.1, from coordinate 140 downwards.
CGGCACAAGGCCGGTCAGGACGCGGGAGTGTGCAAGACTTATGAAAAGAAGTCTAGTGCGTTGCCGGCAAGATCGCCGAAAATACGCGGTGTTTAACCCGGATTGCGCAGATGCGGCTCGATCCAGGCCGCGAGGCTGTC
>JAFEEK010000300.1 GCA_018241165.1 Pseudomonadota bacterium | reverse complement strand
GCCGAAGGCGGCACGCTGTTTCTGGACGAAATCGGCGACATGCCACTGGCGCTGCAGACGCGTCTGCTGCGCGTGCTTGCGCAGGGCGAGTTCTACCGCGTCGGCGGACGCGAGCTGATCCGCGCCGATGTGCGCGTGATCGCCGCGACGCATCAGGATCTCGACGCAAAAGTCGAAAGCGGGCAGTTCCGGGCCGACCTGTTGCACCGGCTCGATGTCGTGCGCCTGCATCTGCCGCCGCTGAGCGAACGTCGTGAAGACATTCCGCTGTTGGCGGCGCGCTTTCTTGCGCGTGCTGCTGCCGACATGCGCCTTGAGGCAAAGTCGTTCTCGCCCGCCGCGCTCGGCGCGCTGGCGCAACTGCCGTGGCCGGGCAATGTGCGCCAGCTCGAAAACCTGTGTCGGCGGCTGGCGGTAATGGCGGCCGGCCGCGAGATCCGCGTGTCGGATCTGCCGACGGCGGATGCGGGAAAATCCGCGGGCGCCGGTTGGCACGAAATCCTGCAGCGCGCCGTGCGTGAACGCCTGGCGAGCGGCGAACGCGATGTCTATCCGCAACTTCGCGCCACGTTCGATCAGGCCCTGCTCGAAGCGGCGCTGGCAGAAAGCGGCAATCAACGCGGTCGCGCCGCCGAGCAACTGGGCTTGGGGCGCAATACATTGACGCGCAAACTCGGCAGTTCACGCAAACGCAAACGGAGCAAACCATGACGCCAGGCGAAGCAGTTCGCATTCGCGCCGCGCACACCGGCGATCTGGACGCGCTGGCGGCATTCAACGCCGCGATGGCGCTGGAAACCGAAAACAAAGCGCTGGATGCCACGGTGTTGCGCGCCGGTGTCTCGACGGTGCTTGACGAACCCGCGCGCGGCTTTTATCTCGTCGCCGAAGTCGAAGGAGTAGTCGCCGCTTGCCTGATGATCACGTTCGAATGGAGCGACTGGCGCAACGGCGACTGGTGGTGGCTGCAAAGCGTCTACGTCGCGCCTGAATTCCGCCGGCATGGCGTGTTTCGCGCGCTGTACGCGGAAGTCGAACG
>JAFEEK010000002.1 GCA_018241165.1 Pseudomonadota bacterium | reverse complement strand
CCATCTGCGCCAGGATTTCCGGGCCGGTGCCTTGCTCGTGCGCGCGTGGATTGTCGGGATTGCCGAACTGGTTGATGAAATAGGCGCCGGGCGTGTCACGCGCAATTTGCGCGGCGAGGTCCTGGTAATACTGCGGGTGGCCCTTGGCGACGTCCGAGCGCGTCAGCACGACTTCGGCGCCCATCGCCTTGAGGTTGAAGATTTTCTCGCGGCTCATCTTGTCGGGCACGACGAGAATGAGGCGGTAACCTTTTTGCTGGGCGACCAGCGCCAAGCCGATACCGGTATTGCCGGCGGTGCCCTCGACGAGCGTATCGCCGGGCTTGATCTTGCCGGCGCGTTCGGCCGATTCGATCATGGACAAGCCGATGCGATCCTTGATCGAGCCGCCGGGATTGGCGCTTTCCAGCTTCAGGAACAGTTCGCAAACGCCCGCATCGAGGCGCTGCGCCTTGACGATCGGCGTGTTGCCGATGAGTTCAAGCACGCTGTTGTTGATGGTCATGAGGTCCCGGCTTTCGGGCCGGAAGACCCGGCCAGACCCGCGCACGCGGCGCGTACCGGCAAATGATAGCAATTATCCGTTCGCCCTGAGCGTAGGCGCGCAGCGCCGAAGTCGAAGGGTTGGCGTTTCGACTTCGCTCGCGATGCTCGCTACGCTCAACGCGAACGTTTTCTCAAGTCATCGCTCGATAGTGCCTCAATGGGCGGACCGATGCCGCTCCCACATGTGGATGAGCTTGTCCTTGGCCCAGAGCTTTTCTTTCTTCATGTTGTGCAAGGTGATGTCGTCCATCGGCAATACGCCCAACTCGGCATCGCGCACCTTGCCGTCCAGTTCCTGGTGACGCTGATACAAGCTGCGGAATTCCGAATCGGACTTGATCAGATTTTCGACGTCTTTCTGCTGGTTCTCGAACATCAGCCGACCTCCTGTGGTTTCAGCAAAACGCGCACGCCGCATCCGCCGAAAGGGCAGATACGGTTTGCGGGGAACGGGATAACGACGCGATTGCGCTCACCACTGCACGACTCACCGGGTGCGGTGAGCCGTGCGGAAACTATTGGCTCGGTGGCTGCAATCATGATTTTCGCGCCACGAGCGGCCGGAATTGACCGTCGCGACAGGCTTGACCCTACTCCCTTGCCATGAGCGAATCAACCCCGATTTTCTGGTGCCACAAATCGTTGAATCGGCGGAAATTTTTCCCGGCCGTTGGCTATTTGTCCAGCAGGATCACATCCACTCGACGATTGCGCGCGCGGCCTTCTTCGGTGTCGTTGTCGGCTACCGGTTGACCATCGCCCATGCCTGTGGCCGTGATGCGACTGGCCGCCACGCCGGCGGCAACCAGCGCATCGCGCACCGCGTCGGCGCGCCGCTGCGACAGCACCTGGTTGGCGTGTGTATTGCCTCTGCTGTCGGTGTGACCCTCGATGCGGATGTGCTTGCCCGGATCGTGGTTCACGAACGCGACCAGCTTGCCAAGGCTGGATTTCGCCGCGGGGCGCAAATTGGCCTGCCCCGGAGCGAAGGCGATGTCGTCCAGCGTCATCTGCATGCCTTCGGCGCCGCGCGTGGCAGTCAGGCTGTTCAGTCGCCGGCGCAGGTCTGCATTCGTTGCTTCGGCGAGTTGCGCTTCCTTGCGCGCCAGTTCGGTGGCGCGCGATTGCGCCGCGATCAGTTTCTGCGCCTGGTCGGCCTGGGCTTGCGCGGCTTGCGCGGCTTGCGCGCTCTGCTCGCCTTGTTCGGTCAAGCGCTGCACTTCCTCGGCGCGGATCATGCTCTGCAAACGCTGCTTCTCGGCATCTGCGCGCGCGCGCTCGGCTTCACGTTGCGCCGCTTGCAGCAGGATGCGGTCGTGGTCGCGACTCAAGCCATCGAGCTTGTTCTGCTGGTTGGCGGCCTGCGCCGCGGCATAGGCGATATCGACGCGGCGTTCGGCCATGTACACGCGAAACGCGCGTCCGTCCTTGCCGCCGGACTTGTCGGTCACCAGCGCCTGCACGGCCTGCTCGGCGAGCGTGCGTTCGCCGGGCGCAAGCTTGCCAAGCGCCGGATCCGAGCCCAGCGAATCCAGGCTCGCGCGCAGGCGCTCGTAGTCGAGGTCGGGCTTTGCAGCGGATGCTGCCAGACAGGTCAACGCAAGGGTAAAACCGAATGCAATGCGGAACCTCATTGGATTTCTCCGTCCGTGGTGCCCACGCCCGCGTCGTGTTGCAGGCGCGCATTCTCGCGCGTCGCCGCGTCGACCTGTTCGCGCAATTTGCCGAGCCTGGCCTTGACCTGCGCCAGTTCGCTGTCGGCCTGGGATTCCTTGGCCAAACGCGCGGCATCCTCGTAATGGCGTTTCTCGGCAAATGCCCGGGCCTGGCTCAGGTGATCCTCGGCACTGCGCAACTCCAGCGGCGCATACGTCGGTGCCCCGGCCTCCCGCGCCGTGGCCAACGCCTGGGCGGCATTCTCCAGACCCATCGGCGGCGGCCGGGTCGGCCCGCAACCCGCCATGGCAAGCGCGACGACAAGGATCGCGCCGATGTGAGCCACGCCATGGATTTTTCGCCAAATTGGTGTCATAAGGGCCATAATCTTCACAGGGGGCAGGCGCGGGTGAGCCTAGTCCGAGATCGGAAGCGGCGCAAGCGCCGTTCCGTAACGATCACCCGTCACCGGCAGGCGCGCCGCAGCCCGGCGCACGAGGCAACGCGAGGCAATCATGGATATCGGCTATTTCCTGAAATTGATGACCGAAAAAGGTGCGTCGGACATGTTCCTGACCACCGGCGCGCCGGTCAACATCAAGGTCGAAGGCAAGCTTTATCCGCTCGGCAACACGGGCTTGCCCGGCGGCATGGTGAAGAAGATCGCCTACTCGCTGATGGACGAAGGCCAGGTGCCGCAGTTCGAGCGCGACCTGGAACTCAACCTCGCGATCGCGGTGAAGGATGCCGGCCGCTTCCGCATCAACGTGTTCAAGCAGCGCGGCGAAGTCGGCATGGTGATCCGCGCAATCAAGAGCGAAATCCCGACCATTGAGCAACTGCGACTGCCCGTTCTGTTCAAGGAACTGGTCATGGAGCCGCGCGGCCTCGTGCTGCTGGTCGGCGCGACCGGTTCGGGCAAGTCGACAACGCTGGCGTCGATGATCGACCATCGCAACACAAATGTTTCCGGGCATATCCTCACCGTCGAGGATCCGATCGAATACCTGCATCGGCACAAGAAATCCGTGGTCAACCAGCGCGAGGTCGGGCTCGACACGCACAGCTACCACGAAGCGCTGAAGAATGCGATGCGCGAGGCGCCGGATGTGATCATGATCGGCGAGATCCGCGATACCGAAACCATGGAAGCGGCGATTTCGTTTTCCGAGACCGGGCACCTGTGCCTGGCGACCTTGCATTCCAACAACGCCGACCAGACGCTCGAGCGCATCCTCAATTTTTTCCAGGAATCGGCACACCGCAACGTGTTGATGAACCTGGCGCTGAACCTGCGCGCGGTGATTTCGCAACGTCTGGTGATCGGCAAGGACGGCAGGCGCCTGCCCGCCGTCGAAGTGCTGCTGAACACGCCGCTGATCCGCGACATGATCCGGCGCGGGCAGATCCATGAAATCAAGGAAGCGATGGATCGCAGCCTGCAGGAAGGCATGCAGACCTTCGATCAGGCGCTGATGACGCTTTACAAGGAAGGCAGGATCGACCTTGAGGAAGCACTGACCAAAGCCGACTCGCGAGACGGCCTGGCGCTCAAGATTCGCCTGTCCGAAGGCGGCGATGCAGCGCTACCGGAGAGTTACGACGCCGCGGCGTTCTAGGTTTTCGGCGCGTCCGGCTGATTTTCGGGGCGTGCGTTCGCAAACGCAGGCAGCTTGGCGCATTCGGCGTCGATACGCACGATGGTCGGGAACGCGCCCATGTCCACCGACCAGCGCCGCGCGTTATAGACTTGCGGAACCAGGCAGACATCGGCCATGGTCGGTTCGTCGCCTTCGCAAAACTGTCCCGTCGACGGGCTTTCGGCCAGCAGACGCTCGAACGCCGCGAAGCCTTCGCGAATCCAGTGCTGGGCCCAACGCTCGCGTTCGACCTGTGGCGTGTTGAACTCGCGTTCGAGGTATTGCAGCACGCGCAGGTTGCCGAGCGGATGGATGTCGCAGGCAACGATCTGCGCGAGGCAACGCACGCGCGCGCGGTCGCGCACCGCGGTCGGCAGCAATTTGGCCGCGCCTTCGTAGGCTTCTTCGATGTATTCCATGATCGCAATCGACTGACGGATGATGCGCTCGCCATCGACCAGCACCGGAACCAGTTCCTGCGGATTGAGTTTCTGGAATGCCTGCGCATGCTGCGCGCCGCCGTTCTGGGTCAGATGTACCGGCACGATCTCGTAGGGCAGGCCCTTGAGATTGAGTGCGATGCGCACGCGATAGGCCGCGCTGGATCGCCAATACCCGTACAGCTTCAGACGTTCGGCAGCCACGATCACACCCCCGTGCAACGGCTCGGTACGCGCAGCCTAGCCGCAGTTGCGCCCAAAAATCAAAACATGACCATCAGCCGGGGTTTTTCGCCTGCTCGATGGTCTGTTCGATCGCGCCGAAAATGCTGCGGCCGGCGGCATCGACAACTTCGATTTTCAGACTGTCGCCGAATTTCAGGAATGGTGTGGACGGCTTGCCGTCGCGCAGCGTTTCCACGGTGCGCTGTTCGGCCAGGCATGAAGCGCCCTTGCCCGTGTCCTGATTGGCAATGGTTCCCGAGCCGACGATGGCGCCGGCAGTCAATGGCCGCGTTTTCGCCGCATGCGCGACGAGTTGCGCGAAGTCGAACTGCATGTCCACGCCGCAGTCGGCTTCGCCGAACCACTTGCCGTTGATGAAGGTGCGCATCGGCAGAAGCAATTTGCAATTCTTCCAGGCATCGCCCAATTCGTCCGGCGTGACGAATACCGGCGACAACGCCGATCGCGGTTTGGATTGCAGAAAGCCGAAACCTTTTGCCAGTTCCGCGGGGATCAGGTTGCGCAGGGACACGTCGTTGACCAGGCCGATCAACTGGATATGCTGGGCGGCCTGCTGCGGCGTCACCGCCATCGGCACATCGTCGGTGACGACGACGACTTCGGCTTCCATGTCGATGCCGTAGTCTTCGCTCGTGACCCGCACCGGATCGCGCGGACCCAGAAATCCCGCGCTGGTGGCCTGGTACATCAATGGATCGGTGTAAAAGCTCGTCGGCACTTCCGCGCCGCGCGCGCGGCGCACGCGCTCGACGTGCGGCAGATACGCGCTGCCATCGACGAATTCGTAGGCGCGCGGCAACGGCGCGGCCAACTGCGCGGGATCAAGTGCAAAGACTTCCTCGCCGTTGATCGTCTGCGCCTTGGCGGCGTCATGGAGCAGCTCATGGACGCGATTCAGGCGCGGCGCAGCGTTTTCCCAATCCTCCAGCGCCGCTTGCAGCGTGCGCGCGATGTCGGTCGCGCGAACGGCGCGTTTCAATTCGCGATCTACGACAACGAGGGTGCCGTCCCTGCCGCCTTCCTTCAGGCTTGCCAGTTTCATTTTTCTATCCTCAAATCGGAATCAATTCGGCGACATCGTGATGCAAGGCGGCCAGGCCGCGATCGAGCGTGGCGAGTCTACCCTTGTGCTTGCGCGCCAGCGCAGCGAGGTAGGCGTCGGTGACCTGGTTGTGACCAAGCACACCATTCCACTTCACTTGCGCATAGGGGAGATCGTCTGGCCAAAAGCGATGCCGATGGTCCAACGCCAACTTGCACAGTTCGTCTACCGCGACGTCGGCGCCATCGCGTCCGGTTACGCGCACGATCCAGCGCGCCAATGCTCCTTCGACAACCGGACAGGTCGCAAATTCGCCACTCAACGCAACGAACCACTCAACTACGGCTTCGTGATGAACGTGATCGCGGTCGTACAGCGCGATCAGGACGCTAGCGTCGAGCAAAACGCGCATCGTCCTCTTCTTCTGCCGCCTTGATGTCTTCAAGCGTGATCGGACGTCCGGATTTGAAAACACGGAAGCCCGTGCGCGGGTCTATCGGGTATTTCTCCGGCTCCTCGGCCACTCGTGGCGGCGCCTTCAGGCCGCGCAATGCCAGTTCCACCACCAACTTGCTCAAGCTGGTGCGCTGGCTGTGGGCGAGGCTGACGAACAGCTCGTGTTCGCGCTCGGGAATGTCGATTGTCGTACGCATTGCATCATGATGCACTAAACTGCATCATGATGTCAAATTTTGAAATGCTTGCGCAATCCCTGCCAGCACTGCGCATAGTCGCGCTGCAATTGCGGCGATTCCAGTGCCTGGCGCGTCGGCCGGATCACCGCGCGCGTCTCGAACATGAACGCCATCGTATCGACGATGTGGTCGGGCTTGTTCGTGGCAGCGGCGCTGGCCTTTTCGAACGTGGCCGCATCCGGGCCATGTGCGGTGAAGCTGTTGTGCAGCGACGCGCCGCCCGGCATGAAGCCTTCTGCCTTGGCGTCGTATTCGCCGTGGACCAGGCCCATGAACTCGCTGGCGATGTTGCGGTGGAACCAGGGCGGACGAAACGTGTCCTCCGCCACCAGCCAGCGCGGCGGGAAGATCACGAAGTCCATGTTGCTGGTGCCGGGCGTGTCGCTGGGCGAATGCAGTACAAGGAAAATGGAAGGATCCGGGTGATCGTACGAGATCGAACCGATCGTGTTGTGCCGGCGCAGATCGTATTTGCATGGCGCGTAATTGCCGTGCCAGCCGACCACATCGAGCGGACTGTGCCCGATCGGCGCGCGCCACAGATGGCCCTGGAATTTCGCAATCAAGTCGAAATCGCCTTCCGCATCCTCGTACGCGGCGACGGGCGTGAGGAAATCGCGCGGATTGGCCAGGCCATTGCTGCCGATGGGACCCAGATCCGGCAGGCGCAGCGGCGCGCCGAAGTTCTCGCAGACGTAGCCACGCGCGCTGCCATCCGGCAATTCCACGCGAAAACGAATGCCGCGTGGAATAACCGCGATTTCCTGCGGCTCGACTTCGAGTATTCCCAGCTCGGTGGCGATGCGCAGGCGGCCTTGCTGCGGAACGATCAGCAACTCGCCATCGGCATCGTAGAAGAAGCGGTCTTGCATGGAACGGTTTGCGGCGTACACATGGATGCCGATTCCCGACTGCCCCGCCGCGCTTCCGTTGCCGGCCATGGTGAACAGCCCGTCGATGAAATCCGCCGGCACGGTTGGCAGCGGGCGCGGACTCCAGCGCAAACGCTCGGGCGTGACGGGTTCCACCCCGAAATCGTTGTGGAATGCGGCCTGCTCGAATGGCTCGAACGCCCCATGCACTGCCGCAGGGCGGATCCGGTATAGCCAACTGCGCCGGTTCGCATGGCGCGGCGCGGTGAAGGCGGTGCCGGACAACTGTTCGGCGTACAACCCATGCGCCACGCGCTGCGGCGAATTGCGCCCAACCGGCAAGGTGCCGGCAAGCGCCTCGGTCTCGAATTCGTTGCCGAATCCGGATTGGTACTTCAATTCGCTCACAGCACGCCGCGCCGCATCTGTTCGCGTTCGATCGATTCGAACAGGGCCTGGAAATTGCCTTCGCCGAATCCGGTATTGCCCTTGCGCTGGATGATCTCGAAAAAGATCGGCCCGACCGCGTTCTGGGTGAATATCTGCAGCAACAATTTCTTCTTCGTCTCCTGGTCTGCGTCGATCAGGATCTTGTTCTGTTTCATCCGCGCGACATCTTCGCCGTGGTTCGGAACGCGCGCGTCGATCACGTCGTAATACGCATTCGGCGTGTCGAGGAATTGCACGCCCTGCTTGCGCATCGTCTCGATGGTTTCGTAGATGTTGTCGGTGAAGCAGGCGATGTGCTGGATGCCCTCGCCCTTGTACTCGTCCAGGTATTCGTTGATCTGCGACTTCGGATCGGACGACTCGTTGAGCGGAATGCGCACCATGCCATCCGGCGCGGTCATCGCCTTGGACACCAGCCCGGTCTTCGCGCCCTTGATGTCGAAATAGCGGATCTCGCGGAAGTTGAACAGGCGCTCGTAGTAGTCCGCCCACTTGGCCATGTTGCCGTGATAGAGGTTGTGGGTGAGGTGATCGATGAAGGTCAGCCCGAAACCCTTCGGCATCCGATCCACGCCGGGCAGCCATTCCCAATCCGGATCGTGAATCGTGCCCTTGTCGTCGTAGCGGTCGACGATGTAGAGCATGCAGCCGCCGATGCCTTCGATCACTGGCGCGGCGACCGCTTTCGACGTCTCCTTGTTCGTGATCGGCTGGGCGCCGTTCTTGAGCGCCTGCACGCGCGCCCACTCGGCGAGCTTGTTGACGCGGATCGCAAAGCCGCAGGCGCTCGGCCCGTGCTTGGCGGCAAAATCCGCGGCGAAGGAATCCGGATCCTCGTTGATCAGGAACGTGCAGTCGTTCTGGCGATAGTTGTAGATCGGCCGCGTCTTGTGCCGCGCCACTTGCACGAAACCCATCTGCTTGAACAAGGCGTGCAGCGCCGCAGGGTTAGGCGAGGCGAATTCGACGAATTCGAAGCCGTCGATGCCCATCGGGTTGTCCGGCGTCACCGGCGAAGCGGCGGCGGGTGATGATGCGCTCATGGGCGTACTCCTGTCCGGTTTCGCGCTATGATAGTTTCAAATGAAACCAATGGCAAACGCCAGCGCAACATGGCCAATCACGCGCCCCTGAAGCTCGAACGATTCCTGCCCTACCGGCTCTCGATTCTTTCCAACCGGGTTAGCGCCTCGATCGCGCGCGACTACCAGGACCGCTTCGACCTGAGCACCACCGAATGGCGCGTGATGGCCGTGTTGGCGCGCTTCCACGACGACGGCTTGTCCGCGCGCGAAGTCGCCGCGCGCACCGAAATGGACAAGGTCGCGGTAAGCCGCGCGCTCGCGCGGCTGGTTGCCGCCGGACGCGTGCGGCGCGGCGTGCACGGCGCCGACAAGCGCCGTTCCGTACTCGCGCTTACCGCAGCCGGCTGGAAAATCCACGATCAGGTGGCGCCACTGGCGCTTGCGCACGAATGCGAGTTGCTTGCGCGCCTGAGCGTCAGCGAGCTGCACACGCTTACCCGCATTCTCGACAAACTAGCGGCGGTGTAGGCCAGGAAAAAACATCTCGGGCTACAACTCGGCGACCTCGCGCAGCAGCGACTCGTGCGCAGCGATCATCTCGCGCAGGCGCTGCATTCTTGCATCGCCGCCGAGCTTGAGCATTTCCATATTCTGCCGGCCGAGTGCGTTGAGCTTGTCGTAATTCGATTTGCGCTGCGGCTCGTCCAGCGTGGCGATCACCGCGCCGACGCGATCGCGCGTTGCGATGAGTTCGGCATGTAAGCGCGCGAGTTCGCCAGCCCGATCGGCGGCCACCGTTCCTTCGCACCAGAATTCCAGGTCGGCGTCGCTGTAGCCTTGGGAATTGTAGTTGCCGGAATTCGTCACACGCAGCTTGCCCTGGCGGGCGGCGCAAAATCGTTCGGCTTGCGCGCGCAGTTTCCATTCCATCTGCGTACCCTTGGGTTTGCCGCCCCATTCGCTGTCCGACAGTTTGTACGAACCGTTGCCTAGATCGGTCATGGGCAAATCCGTATCCTTGGCGGACACCGCGACCTCGTGCTTTTTCGTCAGCTTCGCGTAGGCGCGCACGACACCTGGAGCGATATCGCCGAACGTGATTTCGCCCTTTGCGACCAAGCCCAATGTGTCGAATCCGTTCGGCACGATGACGATGACCGCCAGCGGGACCAGCACCAGGTAGATCAACACGCGCAGCAGCAGAGCTTTCATGGTGTAAGCCTAGATTGCGCCCGCGCGCCGCGCAAAGACTCAGTTGGAATATAGAACGGTGTAAGCCACCTTTGCTTCGCTGTTCGCGGCGATCTCCACCGGGAAGTCCACGGTGATTGCGTCGCGCTTGGTGTACTTGTGGTTGTTGGCGACGATGTGCCATTCGCCGTGATTCAGGCTTTCGCGCACCAGCACCGTCACGGCGGAATCCTTGCGGTTGCGCACGCTGATCTCGTAGCTCTCCTGCACGACGCGGCCGTTGCTCACTTTCTGGTCGGTCTGCTTGCGCTCGCCCACTACGTCGAAGCTGTCGCCAATATTGATGCGCACGGTTTCGTTGCGGGGCGTATGGTGGATGATGTCTTCGCCGATGAATTCCAGGCTGCCGTCGTTCGCATTGACCTGATTCACGCGCATGCGGCCACCGGGCAATGGCACGCTGAGGTTGTTCGCCTTGCTGTTGTCGAACAGCACGAACGCGCTGGCACTTTTCTGGCCCGAGGCGAGTACCAGTTCCTTGCGGCAGGCGATGCCGCTCACGCTCGGGAACAGCTCCAGTTGCTTGGTGGAATTGGACGGCAGGTCGGTGCGGCGGCCCAATGTATACAAATGATACTCGGACAACGCCGCCTCGCTGAAGCCATCGTTTGCGGGTGCCGAGCGCACGGCCATCGCCTCATAGCGCGGCTGCGGCGCTGCGGAGGGTGCGCGATGCACATCGCCCGCGACCAGTTTCAACTGTGCATTCGGATAGCTGCCGCCGCTTTGGTTCACCAGCGTGACCCAGGCCGACAAATCCAGATCGCACTTGCCGCCGGTATCGCGCAAGGTCAGGTTGTAGTCGCTCCACCACACCACGCCTTGCGTCTGGTAGCTCACGCGCGCGGTCTGCTCGCCGCCCGATTTGCTATCCACTTTCCACACCAGGGTTGGCTTGGTGATGAGCCCGCCCGGCAGCGCCGGAAAGCGGATGTTGGCGTAATCCTTGAGCGTGAGTACTTCGCCGTTGTCGCGCTGCAGGATCAGACCGCCCGTGGCGGACAACAACTTGCCGGCGAGCGTTTCGATCTTGTCACCGCGCAGCTGTTCCACCGTGATCGGCTCGCCGATGTAGCGTTGCAACAACTTGGCGTTGTCGACCAGGTCGTATTGATAATTCTGCTCGATCACGCGCGTTCCGGCAGGATCGCTCAGCGCATCGAACGCCACCGTGGTCGGATCGATGCGCGTGGCGACATCGGAAAAGCGCACATCCCCCACGCCCTTGGGCAACTGCATGCGGCGCGTATCGCGCACCAGAGCGTAGCCCGGCAGATTGCCGCCGTAACCGGACAGATTGGACGTGCTGATCTGACCCGGCGCGGCCGAACTGTACACCGTGAGCGAATAGCCGAGCGGATCGGATGCCGCGGCGGAACACGAAACCAGGGCGCAGGTGATGCCGAGGGCGAGCGGTCGGAACATGACGCTATTCCTGTGTGAGAAGAATCGTTGAACGGCGCCGGTTGCCGACCGGGGTTAACGGTCATGCAAAATTCGCTACGTGCCGATCGCGGTACGCACGTCGATCAGTTCCGGAAAGAAGGTGAGATCCAGCGCCTTGCGCAAGAAATCGACTCCCGACGAACCGCCGGTGCCACGCTTGTGGCCGATGATGCGCTCGACCGTCTTCATGTGACGAAAACGCCAAAGCTGGAAACTTTCTTCCACATCGACGAGCTGCTCGCACAGGTGGTATTCGGCCCAGAAACGATCCGGTTGCTCGTAAATGCGCTTGAGCGGCGGGATCAGGTCGGCATTGTGCTGGTGCGGTTGCGACCAGTCGCGCTTGAGGCACGCAGCGGGAATGGCGTGGCCCTGGCGCGCCAGATACATCAGGAATTCATCGTACAGACTGGGTGCTTCGAGCACTTCGCGCAGGCGCGCCTGCTGCTCCGGCGCATGCGCGAACACCGCGATCATCTTGGCGTTCTTGTTGCCGAGGAAAAATTCCACCAGGCGGTACTGCAGCGACTGGAATCCGGACGCGGGCCCGAGCACGTCGCGGAACTGCGCGTATTCGGTCGGCGTGAGCGTTTCCAGCACCGCCCATTGCTCGAACAACTGGCGCTGGATCTGTTTCACGCGCGCGAGGATTTTCAGGCACGGATTCACATCGTCGCCGCGCAGATGTTCGAGCGCGGCGCGCAGCTCGTGCGCAATGAGCTTCAACCACAGCTCCGAAGTCTGGTGCTGGATGATGAACAGCATCTCGTCATGGTGCGGCGGCCTGGACAGCGGCTTCTGCGCGGCCAGCAGCGTGTCCAGTTGCAGGTAGCTGCCGTAGGACACGCGGTTGCGCAAGTCGGTCTGGATGCCGGCTTCGAGTTCGCGCTGGTTGGTCGGGGTCATCGGCTTCGGAACCGCAGGCTGTCGGAACGGTCAATGGTACGGCCTTGCCGCCGGCATGACCATTGACTTGCATCAAACACCGGTTTGAATCGACCACGGCGCAAGGCTTGTATTGCGCAATCCCTTGCCATTGCTGCCGTGGCACGCTTAACTTATGTGCTGTCCCAAGGAATTGTGCCGTGCCCATCGCCGCCAAGTTCGAGATCGAATACCTGCAATACCTGGACGCGGAGGGCAAGCTCGTGCGCGAGGACCTGCCCGAATTCGCCCGCGACACGAAGCAGATGGTCGAGTTGTACAAGCTCATGGCGTCCACGCGCGTGTTCGACACCAAGTCGATAGCGCTGCAGCGCACCGGCAAGCTGGGCACCTACGCTTCGTGCCTCGGCCACGAGGCAACACATGTCGGCATCGGCAGCGCGATGAAACCCGAGGACGTACTCGCGCCGAGCTATCGCGAATACGGCGCGCAACTGTATCGCGGCGTGCGCCCGCGCGACGTCTACATGTACTGGGGTGGCGACGAACGCGGCAACGACTACGTCAACGAACCGGCGAAACACGACTTCGCCTGGTCGGTACCAATCGGCACGCAATGCCTGCACGCGGCCGGTACGGCGCTGGCGTTCAAGATCCGCGGCGACAAACGCGTCGCCGTGTGCACGATCGGCGACGGCGGTTCGTCGAAATCCGATTTCTACGGCGCGATCAATGTCGCCGGCGCGCGCGACCTGCCGCTGGTCGCGGCCATCGTCAACAACGGCTGGGCGATCTCGGTGCCGCGCAAGATCCAATCCGGCGCCAAGACGCTCGCGCAAAAAGGTATCGCCGCCGGACTCAACTGCATCCAGGTCGACGGCAACGACATCATCGCCGTACGCAAGGCGATGAGCGACGCGATCGAGCGCGCGCGCCGCGGCGAAGGCGGCAGCGTGGTCGAATGCGTGACCTATCGCCT
>JAFEEK010000029.1 GCA_018241165.1 Pseudomonadota bacterium | reverse complement strand
GGTGCGCGAACGTTTTCGCGCGCATACGCTCGTCGAATGTCGCCTGGAAACCGGGCGCACCCACCAGATTCGCGTGCACATGGCGCATGTGAAGCATGCGCTGCTCGGCGACCAGACCTACGGCGGTGGATTGAAGCTGCCCAAGGGCGCGACGCCGGAACTGGCCGAAGCGATGCGCGAATTCCGGCGCCAGGCCCTGCATGCCGAAACGCTGGAATTCGCGCATCCGGCCGATGGCCGCGCGATTCGTGTCGAAGCGGAATTGCCGGCGGACATGCAGGCGCTGCTCGCGGCGCTGCGCAACGACACGAAAGAAAATGGCTGAAAGTCGATTCGCGGCGAACGTCATCGTCCCCGATTGGCCCGCGCCGCCGCGTGTGTTCGCATTCACGACGACGCGGATGCTGCCCGGCAACTCGTTGCCGCCGTACGCTGCGTTCAATCTTGGTCTGCGCAGCGGTGAGGACGAATCCACCGTCCGCGCCAATCGCGCCTTGCTGGAGCGCGCGTTCAACCTGCCGTCATCGCCGCGCTGGTTGCAGCAGGTACACGGCGTGGACGTCGCCGAGTTCGATTGCCCCCACCCCAACCCTCCCCCGCAGGCGGAGGAAGCAAAAGCCGACGCGGCGACCACGCGCTCAGCCGGCGTGGTGCTCGCCATCCAGACTGCCGATTGCCTGCCGATTCTGTTATGTGCGGATGACGGCAGCGAGATCGCCGCGATCCATGCGGGTTGGCGCGGGCTTGCGGGAGGCGTGATCGACGCCTGCGTGCGCCGGCTGGCGACGCCGGCTTCGCGCCTGCTGGCCTGGCTGGGTCCGGCAATCGGCCCGACGTCCTACGAGGTCGGCGAGGAGGTACGCACGGCCTTCGTCGAACGCGATGCATCTGCCGAAACTGCTTTCGCTGCCACTCGTCCCGGCCACTGGAATTGCGACCTGTACGCGCTCGCGCGGCAGCGCCTGCATGCGTTGGGCGTCATCCGCGTCTGCGGCGGCGATTTCGACACCTGCGCCGATCCGCGCTTCTACTCGTATCGACGCGATGGCGCGCGCAGTGGGCGCATGGCGAGCCTGATCTGGCTCAAGACGACGGCCGATTCGGCTTGAAAAAAGCGGCCATGAGCCGCATAAATCGGCCATTGTTCGTCATTCCGGCGAACGCCGGAATCCAGCGTCTTTTCTTGTGGCGTCCTGCCTCCTGGATTCCGGCCAATCCATGGCCGGAATGACGATTTCTCTCAATCGAGGATTCGCCGAATGCGGATGGACAAACTCACTTCGCGCTTCCAGCAGGCGCTTGCCGATGCGCAGTCGCTCGCCGTCGGGCGCGACAACAACATGCTCGAACCCGCGCACCTCATGGCTGCCTTGCTCGACCAGCAGGGCGGCTCGACCGTGCCGCTGCTCGCGCAGGCCGGCGTCAACGTTCCCTCCTTGCGCACACGCATCGGCCAGGCGCTGGACAAGCTGCCGAAAGTGGCCGGGCAAGAGGGCAACATCAATGTCTCCAACGACCTGACACGTCTGCTCAATCTCACCGACAAACTGGCGCAGCAGCGCGGCGATGCCTTCATCGCCAGCGAGCTGTTCGTGCTGGCCGCGCTTGACGACAAGGGCGAGGTCGGTCGTGCGCTCAAGGATTCCGGTGCGAACAAGGCTGGCCTGGAATCGGCCATCGAAAAAATGCGCGGAGGCGAAAACGTGCAAAGCGAAAATGCCGAAGACCAGCGTCAGGCGCTGGAAAAATACACCATCGATCTGACCGCGCGCGCGGAAAAATCGAAACTCGATCCCGTCATCGGTCGCGACGAAGAAATCCGCCGCGTGATCCAGGTCTTGCAGCGGCGCACCAAGAACAATCCGGTGCTGATCGGCGATCCGGGCGTGGGCAAGACCGCGATCGTGGAAGGGCTCGCGCAACGCATCATCAATGGCGAGGTTCCGGAAGGCCTCAAGAACCGGCGCGTGTTGTCGCTGGACATGGGCGCGCTGATTGCCGGCGCGAAGTTTCGCGGCGAGTTCGAGGAACGCCTGAAAGCAGTGCTGAAGGACCTCGCGAAAGAAGAAGGCAACATCATCCTGTTCATCGATGAATTGCACACCATGGTCGGCGCCGGCAAGGCCGAAGGCTCGATGGATGCAGGGAACATGTTGAAGCCCGCGCTCGCACGCGGCGAGCTGCATTGCATCGGCGCGACCACGCTCGACGAATACCGCAAGTACATCGAGAAGGACGCTGCGCTGGAGCGCCGTTTCCAGAAAGTTTTCGTCGGCGAGCCGAGCGTCGAAGACACCATCGCGATCCTGCGAGGCTTGAAGGAACGCTACGCCGTGCATCATGGCGTGGAGATCACCGATCCGGCCATCGTCGCGGCGGCGACGCTGTCGAACCGTTACATCACTGATCGCCAGTTACCGGACAAGGCCATCGATTTGATGGACGAGGCCGCGTCGCGCATCCGCATGGAGATCGATTCCAAGCCGGAGGAACTGGATCGCATGGAACGCCGCCTGATCCAGTTGAAAATCCAGCGCGAGGCGCTGAAAAAGGAAAAGGACGCGGAGTCGAAGAAGCGACTCGCCGACCTGGAAGCCGACATCGCCAAGCTCGACCGCGAGTTTTCAGACTTGAACGAAGTCTGGAAGGCAGAGAAGGCCGCCGTGCAGGGCACGACGAAGATCAAGGAACAGATCGAAGCCTTGCGCGCGGAAATCGAGTCGGCGCAGCGTCATGGCGATCTGGCGAAAGTCGCGGAAATCCAATATGGGAAAATTCCACAATTGGAGAAACAGCTCGCCGCAGCGCAGGAAGCCGAGTCGAAAGGCTTCAAGCTCTTGCAGCAGCGCGTGACCGCCGAGGAAATCGCGCAGGTTGTCGCGCGTTGGACCGGTATCCCGGTGTCGAAGATGCTCGAAGGCGAGCGCGACAAGCTCTTGCGCATGGAAGACGAATTGCACCGGCGCGTGGTCGGGCAGGACGAGGCCGTGCACGCGGTGGCGGACGCGATCCGGCGCGCGCGCGCGGGCCTGTCCGACCCGAATCGCCCGAACGGCTCGTTCCTGTTTCTCGGCCCCACCGGCGTGGGCAAGACTGAGCTGTGCAAGGCGCTGGCCGAGTTCCTGTTCGACTCGACCGAGGCGCTGGTGCGCATCGACATGAGCGAGTTCATGGAGAAGCACTCCGTCGCGCGCCTGATCGGCGCGCCGCCGGGATACGTCGGCTACGAGGAAGGCGGCTATCTCACCGAAGCCGTGCGCCGGCGCCCGTACAGCGTGATCCTGCTCGATGAAGTCGAGAAGGCGCATCACGACGTGTTCAACGTGCTGTTGCAGGTGCTCGACGACGGCCGCTTGACCGACGGCCAGGGGCGTACCGTGGATTTTCGCAACACCGTGATCGTGATGACGAGCAACCTGGGCTCGGCGCAGATCCAGGAATACGCGGGCGATTCGGAAGAGGACTACACCAAAATGAAGGCAGCGGTGATGGGCGTCGTGCAGGCGCACTTCCGGCCCGAGTTCATCAATCGCCTCGATGAAATCGTCGTGTTCCGCGCGCTGGACAAGGCGCAGATCCGCGCGATCGCGCGCATCCAGACGCAGTACCTGGCCAAGCGCCTGGCCGAACGCCAGCTCACCTTGACGCTATCGGACAAGGCGCTCGACCTGCTCGGCAACATCGGCTTCGATCCGGTCTACGGCGCGCGTCCGCTCAAACGTGCGATCCAGCAGCAGCTCGAGAATCCGCTGGCCAAGGCAATCCTCGAAGGGCAGTTCCAGAGCGGCGATATCGTCGCGGTGGATGCGGCGGGCGGACGGTTGGTATTCGCGAAAGCCAGGCCCTGAAAAGACAAACCCGGCATTGCGCCGGGTTTGTTCGTTTCCGTCAGGACGAATCCTAGAAATCGCGGGTGACGCGGAACCCGATCGTGCGCGGCTGCACCGGCACAACGTAGGTTTGCGCACCGCAGACGTCGATCGCGCACTCGGCATAGCGTGCGAGCTGGCCACGGTTGTCGAAGGCGTTCTTCAGGTAGAAGTCGAACGACCACAGATCCTTCTTGAAGCCGGCGGACAGATCAAGCGTGCCGTAGCCGGGCATCTCGCCGATGATTGCGTTCTCGTGCAGGCGCAGGTCGGTACCGCG
>JAFEEK010000299.1 GCA_018241165.1 Pseudomonadota bacterium | reverse complement strand
TCGCGAAACGGCACGCCTGCGACGGCCTGCTCGATCGCCACATCCGTCGCGTACATCTGCGGTTCGATCGCGGCGCGCATTGCGTCCGCATTCCACGCCATGCGCGCCAGCAGATCGGGAACGAGTTCCAGTGCCATCAAGCCGTGACGTACGCCATGGAAAATCGAGCCTTTCGAAAACTGCAGGTCGCGCTGGTAACCCGACGGCAAAGACAGCAACTGTTCGATTTCGGTGCGCGCGGCGGCGACGCAGGCGTAACTTGCACGCAACAACTCCACGACATCCGGATTGCGCTTGTTCGGCATGATCGACGAACCGGTGGTGTATTCGTCCGGCAATGTCACGAAACCGGATTCGGCCGTGGTGAACAAGGACAAATCCCAAGCAAGGCGGCGCAAGTCGAGCAAGGCGCTGCCGAAGGCTTCGAGTACCGCCATCTCGAATTTGCCGCGCGACAATTGCGCGGAAACCGGATTGACCTGCATCCGCGCGAAGCCGAGCGCGCGCGTGGTGTGCTCGCGATCGAGCTTCAGGTTCACGCCGTAGCCGGCGGCAGTTCCAAGCGGATTCGCGTCGATCCAGCCGAACGTGTCGCGCGCACGCTGCGCGTCGTCGATGAAACTTTCGGCAAACCCGGCGAACCACATCGCGGTGGATGACACCACGGCGCGTTGCAGGTGCGTGTAGCCCGGCAGTGGCAATACCTCGCCCTCGGCACGATCCAGACAGATTTGGGCAATGTCGCGGCAATGCGAATGCAGCAGCGCGAGCTTTTCCTTCAGCCACAGCCGCGTCGCCACCAGGATCTGGTCGTTGCGGCTGCGGCCCGTGTGCACGCGGCGGCCGGCATCGCCAAGGCGCTCGGTCAGGCGCGCCTCGATTGCCGAATGCCCGTCCTCGAAGCGTTCATCCAGCACGAACGCCCCACTGCGAAAATCCTCCGCAAGTGCAGCCAATTCGCGCATCATGGCGTCGCGCTCGTCCGCAGAAACCACGCCGATATTCGCCAATCCTTCGACGTGCGCACGGCTCGCGGCAATGTCATGCAGGAAAAACTCGCGGTCCAGGATCACATCGTCGCCCGCAAGGAAACGCATGATCCGCGCATCGACGCGGGTTCCGGATTTTTGCCACAGCGGTTCAGTCATGGGGAATCCCGGTCAATTCGTCGTGGCCAAGCGCACGGTTGAGGTTTTGCATCGCCTGCGTCGCCGCGCCCTTCAACAGATTGTCCAGAGTGGCGACCACGACAACGCGCCTGCCGCCCGGCGCCATCGCGAACCCGCCGATCTCGACATGGTGCCTGCCTGCAATCGCGCTGACCCAGGGCGGCTCATCGACGATGCGGACCAGCGCTTCGCCGGCGTAGAAATCCGCATACCGCCGGCAGACTTCGTCGCGTGTCGCCGGCTGCGCAAGCCACAGGTTCACCGTCATCGTGATGCCGCGAAAATGGGATGCGACGTGCGGCATGAATTCCACCGGCAAGCCAATTCTGCTTGAGACCTCGCGCTCGTGCAGATGATCGGTCAGCGCGTAGGGCATCAGGTTGCCGCGCAATTTATCTGGATCGTTCTTGTCCGACGGCGTGGTGCCCGCGCCGGAGTAGCCGGACACGCCAAAACACGTCGGCGGCGCGACGAGCAGTTCCTTCATTGGCGCGATGGCAAGTTGCATCGCCGTGGCATAGCAGCCCGGATTGCTGATGCGTTTCTCGCCGGCGTAGCGCTTGCGCGTGAGTTCGGGCAGGCCGTAGTACCAGGCCGCATCGAAACGGTAGTCTGCGGACAGATCGACAATCGCGGTGTCGGGAGCGGATGCATCGATGGCGGCGACAAAC
>JAFEEK010000298.1 GCA_018241165.1 Pseudomonadota bacterium | reverse complement strand
GTCGGCTTCGCCGCCGTGGCCGAATATGGCAACCAGTACTTCGGGCTGAAGGCCGATCCACTCTCGCTCGATGGCAGTTATTACCACTTGCACAACACCGATGCGATCGGCTCGCGCAGCCACTCGGGCGCAGGCGCGGAGTTCAGCGCCCCGCTGTTCTCGATGCTGACGCTGACCGGCGCCGGCCGTTTCGACCGCTACGAATACAGTTCGAACTCGTCGGCCAAGTTCACGTACGCGCTCGGCCTGGAATTCCGTCCGCTGGATAGCCTGCTCATTCGTGGTTCCTACGGCACCGGTTTCCGTGCGCCGGATCTTTCGTACCTGTACGCAGGCCCGAGCGGTTCGAGTTCCAGCGGCACCGACTACTATCGCTGCCGCCGCGACGAGCCGGATACCGCGCCGGATTTCCTCGACGACTGCTCCAACGGCGATGTCCCCTACAACGGACGCAGCATCGGCAGCACCAGCCTCAAGAATGAAACCAGCAAATCCTTCACCGGCGGTTTCGTGTGGTCGCCGGCACGGGGCCTGGACTTCACCGCGGACTATTACAACATCCGCCTGAAGAACGAGGTCGAATACCAGACCAGCGATTTGATCCTGCGTGAAGAGGCCGATTGCCGCCTCGGCAAGACCATCGATGGCACGCCGGTCGATATCAACTCCGGGCTGTGCCAGCAGGTCATCACCCAGGTCGTGCGCAATCCGGCGAGTGCGCCGATCAACCCCGAGCAGATCACGTCCGTCCTGGTGCTGCCGATCAACGCGGCCAGCGACCGAACGTCCGGCGTCGACTTCAACGCACATTACGCATTCGAAGCGGGGCGCTGGGGCAACTTCGGATTCAACTTCGGCTATACCTACGTGATCAGCCACAAGATCCAGTTGTTCGATGGCGATCCGGTGGTCGACGAGTTGCAGGATCTGTACGACTACGTGATCCCGCGCAGCAAGGCGAACTATTCGGTGAATTGGTCCAAGGACGCTTTTTCGGCGACGCTGTACGGCGCGCGTCTGGGCGGCCTGCCCAACTACGACGGCACCCAGCGTCTGGGGCCCACCTTCAAGTACAACGCCTCGTTCAACTACCGGTTCAGCGACCGCGCCAGCGTTTCGCTGGTCGTGGACAACCTGATGGATTCCAAACCGGGCCGCGACAGCACCTGGACGGGATATCCCTACTACTCGCGCAACTGGTTCAATGCCGTTGGCCGCGCGTATTTCGTCGAGGTCAACTACAGCTTCGGCGGCAAAGACTGAAAATTTCGCGACCGTACGACAACCTCCTTCGGAAGCGGCCTTCGGGCCGCTTTCTTTTTGTGTGATTTTTCCCGCTCCCGCGCGAATCACGGTTCGAAGACACACACGGACCCATTCGAAATGGAGCAGACTCTTGCCATGACCGCAGCGGATCAGGAAGCGCGATTCCGCGAATTGCTCGAACGCCATCGCGGCATCGTGTTCAAGGTGGCGAACAGCTACGCGCGCGGCGCGCACGACCGCGAGGATCTGGCGCAGGAAATCGCCGTGCAACTGTGGCGCGCGTTCCCGAAATACGACGGCTCACGGAATTTCTCGACCTGGATGTACCGCGTCGCGCTGAACGTGGCGATCTCGCACCTGCGCGAGCGCAGCCGCCATGCCGACCATCACGAACCCTTCGACGACACCGCGCCCGACGTGCCGGCCGCGGATGCCGATCCGGAATCCGCCGCGCGCGTGCGCGAGTTGTATCGCTGCATCGCGCGATTCGATCCGCTCAACCGCGCGCTGTTGATCCTGTATCTGGACGAACGCAGCCAGCGCGACATCGCGCAGATTCTGGGCATCAGCGAAACCAACGTGGCCACCAAGATCGG
>JAFEEK010000297.1 GCA_018241165.1 Pseudomonadota bacterium | reverse complement strand
CAGCGAACGAATCTCCTTGACCAGCACGTTGAACGACTCGGGCATGCCCGCGGCCATTTCGTGCTCGCCGTCGACGATGTTCTTGTACATCTGGTTGCGCCCCGGCACGTCGTCGGATTTGACCGTGAGCATTTCCTGCAGCGTGTAGGCTGCGCCATACGCTTCCAGCGCCCATACTTCCATTTCGCCAAATCGTTGCCCGCCGAACTGCGCCTTGCCGCCCAGCGGTTGCTGGGTGACGAGCGAGTATGGACCGGTCGAGCGCGCGTGCATCTTGTCGTCGACGAGATGGTTGAGCTTGAGCATGTGCATGTAACCCACCGTCACCGGGCGATCGAACGCCTCGCCGGTGCGACCGTCGTAGAGTTCGGTCTGTCCGGATACCGGCAGCTCGGCAAGCTTGAGCATCGCCTTGATCTCGGCCTCGTGCGCGCCGTCGAACACCGGTGTCGCCATCGGCACGCCTGCGGACAGGTTTTGCGCGAGCGCGAGGATTTCCTCGTCGCTCAATTCGCGCAACTTGACGCGATCGCCGAACACGTCCTTGTCGTGGTTGTAGATCTCGTCGAGGAACTTGCGCAAGCTGCTCGCCTTCTCGCGCGCTTCGAGCATGCGCTGGATCTTCTCGCCAAGGCCCTTCGCGGCCCAGCCCAGGTGCACTTCGAGGATCTGCCCGATGTTCATGCGCGATGGCACGCCGAGCGGGTTCAGCACGATGTCGATCGGCTGGCCGTTCGCCATGTACGGCATGTCCTCGACCGGACGGATCATCGATACCACGCCCTTGTTGCCGTGACGACCGGCCATCTTGTCGCCGGGCTGCACGCGGCGCTTCACCGCGAGGTATACCTTTACCATTTTCAGCACGCCGGGGGCGAGATCGTCGCCGGCGGTGATCTTGGCCTGCTTGTCCTTGAAGCGCTTGTCGAATTCGGCCTTGTGGCGCTTGATCTGCTCCTGCGCCTTTTCCAGCAGTTCGGCCACGTCCTCGTTCTTCATGCGCAGCGCAAACCACTCGTCCTTCTTGAGCGAGTCGAGGTAGTCGCCGGTGACGGTCGCGCCTTTCTTGATGCCGTGCGCGCCGCCGTTGGCGACCTTGCCGACGAGCTGATCGCGCAAGCGGCTGAAGATCGCGCCTTCGAGGATGCGGAACTGATCGTCGAAATCCTTCTTGATGCGCTTGATCTCCATTTCCTCGATCTGCTTGGCGCGCTTGTCCTTCTCGATGCCGTCGCGGGTGAACACGCTGACATCGATGACGGTGCCGTCCATGCCGGGCGGCACGCGCAGCGAGGAATCCTTCACGTCGCTCGCCTTCTCGCCGAAGATCGCGCGCAGGAGCTTTTCTTCCGGCGTGAGCTGGCTTTCGCCCTTCGGCGTGACCTTGCCGACGAGGATGTCGCCGGCCTTCACTTCGGCGCCGATGTAGACCACGCCGGATTCGTCCAGGCGCGCGAGCGCCTGCTCGCTGACGTTCGGGATGTCGGCGGTGATTTCTTCCGGCCCGAGCTTGGTGTCGCGCGCCGAGCAGGTCAATTCCTCGATGTGGATCGTCGTGTAGCGGTCTTCCTGGACGACGCGTTCCGACAACAGGATCGAGTCTTCGAAGTTGTAGCCGTTCCACGGCATGAACGCGACCAGCATGTTCT
>JAFEEK010000296.1 GCA_018241165.1 Pseudomonadota bacterium | reverse complement strand
GGCATGACCATTTCCACGCCCGCCGGCAACTCCACCGATCCGGTCACGTCCGTCGTGCGGAAATAAAACTGCGGACGGTAGCCCTTGAAGAACGGCGTGTGACGGCCGCCTTCTTCCTTGCTCAGCACGTACACTTCCGACTCGAAATCGGTGTGCGGCGTGATCGAACCCGGCTTGCACAGCACCTGGCCACGCTCCACGTCTTCGCGCTTGGTGCCGCGCAGCAGGATACCCGTGTTGTCGCCCGCGCGACCTTCGTCGAGCAGTTTGCGGAACATCTCAACGCCCGTGCAGGTGGTCTTGGCCGTCGGCTTGATGCCCACGATCTCCACTTCGTCGCCCACCTTGATGATGCCGCGCTCAATACGTCCAGTCACCACGGTTCCGCGGCCGGAGATCGAGAACACGTCTTCCACCGGCATCAGGAAGGGTTTATCCAGCACGCGCACCGGCTCCGGAATGTAGGCGTCCAGCGCGTCCACCAGCTTGATGATCGACGGCACGCCGATTTCCGACTGGTCGCCTTCCAGCGCCTTGAGCGCCGAGCCCTTGATGATCGGCGTCTTGTCGCCCGGAAAATTGTACTTGGTCAGCAAGTCGCGGATTTCCATCTCGACCAGCTCCAGCAACTCGGCGTCGTCGACCATGTCCGCCTTGTTCATGTACACCACGATGTACGGCACGCCGACCTGGCGCGACAGCAGGATGTGCTCGCGCGTCTGCGGCATCGGGCCATCGGCCGCCGAGCACACCAGGATCGCGCCGTCCATCTGCGCCGCTCCCGTGATCATGTTCTTCACGTAGTCGGCGTGGCCGGGGCAGTCCACGTGCGCGTAGTGGCGCGTCGGGGACTCGTATTCCACGTGTGCGGTCGAGATCGTGATCCCGCGCGCCTTTTCTTCCGGCGCCGCGTCGATCTGATCGTATGCCTTGAACTCGCCGCCAAAACGCTCCGCGCCAACCTTCGTCAGCGCCGCCGTCAGCGTCGTCTTGCCGTGATCCACGTGACCGATCGTGCCTACGTTCACGTGCGGCTTGGTGCGTTCGAATTT
>JAFEEK010000295.1 GCA_018241165.1 Pseudomonadota bacterium | reverse complement strand
GTGGCCGCGCTGGCTGCTTACCCACACCGGCGTGCCGGATTCGTTGGCGGCGTCGCGCAGGTCGGCGGGCACGGCCTGATCCTTGGTCACGATCACCGCAGTCGGCGCGAAGCCCATGATCTTTTCGACCATCTCCCAGCGCTGGCGCGAATCCAGGCTGTCGAGCCAGTTCAGTTCTTCGGCGCCGACGATCTGGATCTTGTTCGGATAGATGATGTTGAGATACCCGGCCAGCGAAGGCCGCCGCGGCTGTTTTTCCGCCGGCACGATGGCGCGGTGTTCGCCGCGCTGGCCGGCGACCCAGCGCAGGCTCAGGCGCTGGCCGACCTTGTCGAACAGTTCGCGGGCGGTGAGGCGTTCCATGCCGGCATTCTGCCAGAATTCATCGCAGGCGACGGCAAGCGGCTATCATGGCAAATCCGGATTTCGAGGAAGCCCCATGAAGTATGTGCCGATTCTCGTCGCGCTATTGCTGGCTGCCTGCGGCAAGGCGGAACAGCCGCCGCCTGCAGCAGCGTCGGCTGCGAAACCTGCCCCAGCCGAAGCGATGGCGCAGTCGCCTGTCGCTGCTCCCTCCGCCAAGGCTGGGCCACGGATCGACAAACCGGGTGAGGTTTTGGTCAATCCGGATTTCGAAGACGCGTCCACAGACGGCAGCATTCCCGGCTGGACCGGATCGCAACATGCGGGCCCGCCGTCGTACGCGTTGAGCATCGACAGCACTGGCGCATATGCCGGGCACGGCAGCTTTCATATGGTTCGCACTGCCGTCAATACCTACGGATCGTTGACGCAGATGATCGACGCCGCCAAGTTTGCCGGCAAGACGGTCGAATTGTCGGCGATGCTCAAGACGAAGGGAGTCGGGCCGAAGGGCTGGCTGCTTCTGATCAACGCGGGCGTGCCCGGCGCGATTCGCAACTCGCCCGCATTGACAGGCGACAAGGACTGGCAACGGGTTTCGGTGCAGATGCCAATCCCGAAAGACGCGCGCTGGCTCACGATCGGAGTAACGCTGCGCGACGCCGGCGAGGGCTGGATGGATAACGTCGAGCTGAAAACGCTCGACTAGGCCAGCGGCAAGCGGATCTCGATCTCCAGTCCGCCGCCGTCGGCATTGACGGCGCGGATGCGTCCGCCCTGGCGCTCGATCGCGCGCTTGGCGATGGCCAAGCCCAGGCCGCTGCCGCCGCTCTTGCGCTGGCGCGCGGCGTCGGTGCGAAAGTACGGTTCGAAAATGCGTGCGCAGTCGGCATCCGGCACGCCCGGGCCCATGTCGCGTACGCGCAGGCGCGCCTGGCCCTCGACGCGATCCAGGCGCAGGTCCACTTCGCTGTGCGGCGCGGTGTAATGCACCGCGTTGCGCACCACGTTTTCCACCGCGCTGGCCAGCAGTTCTTCTTCTGCGCGCACCGTCAGCGGCGCGCTCTGCGCGATGCGCAAAGTGCATGGCCGCGCCTGCGCTTCGAACGCGGCGTCGGCGGCGATGTCGGCGACAAGCTCGTCGAAAGCGACATCGTCCACTTGTTCGGGCAGGGTGGTTTCCAGGCGCGATAGCTGGATCGCCTGCGCGATCATTTCCTCAAGGCGCATCGTTTCGCGCTCGATGCGATCGAGTTGCGTGGACGAATCCACTTGCGTGCGCGCCAGTTCCAGTGCCACGCGCAGGCGCGACAGCGGCGAGCGCATCTCGTGCGAGACGTCGCGGATCAGGCGGCGCTGGCCGTCGACCAGGTCCTTCAGGCGCGCGGCCATGCGATCGAATTCCTCGGCCAGGGCCAGCATTTCGGCGCTGCGGCCGAAGCGCACTTCGCCCACGCGCGCCGACAGGTCGCCGCGTGCGACGCGGCTCGCGCTGGCGCGGATGCGCGACAACGGCGCAGTCACGTACGAGGCGAGCAGGGCGCTGGCCAGCGCGCAGATCAGCATGGCGATGCCGATGCTGGTCCAGAACGTCGTCGGCCGGCGCCAGATCAGACGCGAAAGGAACGAGCCGCCGAACACGGCGACGGCACGATATTGGGCAGGATCGTCGCGCATGTGGATCGGATGGATGCGCACGCGCTCGGGCGCTTCGGATCCGGGCGCTGCCGCCAGCGCCGCGCGCGCCGACTCGGGCAATTCGCGACCGAGCAGTTCGCGGTCTTGCGCATCGACGACGTAGATCGTGCCCGGTCCGTAACCGTCGGAGCCGTGCAGCCACTGGCGCAGGCCGTCGATGCCGTGGCGGTGCAGTTCGATGCCGGTGCGCAGCAGCTGGTCGTCCATCGC
>JAFEEK010000294.1 GCA_018241165.1 Pseudomonadota bacterium | reverse complement strand
CCGTGGCGGTGCAGTTCGATGCCGGTGCGCAGCAGCTGGTCGTCCATCGCCGCCTGCAGGCGGGTGATGCCCAGGCCCGGAATTTTCGCGCTCTCGAAATGCGCGGTCGTGGTCCATGCCAGCGACACGATCAATGCCACGCTGACCGCCCAGAACGCCGCGAAGATCCGCCAGAACAGGCCGCGCATATCGGTCAGCCTTCGTCCACGATGCGGAAGACATAGCCGCCGCGATGCACGGTGCCGATCATCGATTCGCCGTCGGCAGCAGGCCCGAGTTTGCGCCGCAATTTGGAAATGTGGACATCTATACTCCGGTCGAACGGGCCGAGCGGGCGGCCGAGCACGTCCTGCGACAGGGTTTCCTTGCTCACTACCGTGCCGGCCTCGCGCAGCAGTACGGCGAGGATGTTGAATTCGGTGCCGGTCAGCACCAACGGCTCGCCGCGCAGCATCGCGCTGCGCGATGCTGCGCGCAGGGACACCGGGCCGACGCTGATGTCGTCGAGCTTCGGCGCGTCGCCGTCGCCGCGCGTGCGGCGCAGGATCGCGCGCAGGCGCGCGGCGATCTCGCGCGGGTTGCACGGTTTGGGCACGTAGTCGTCGGCGCCCAGTTCCAGCCCCGCGATGCGATCCATGTCCTCGCCCAACGCAGTGAGCATGAGCACGGGCAGGTTGTGGTCGCGGCGCAGTTCGCGCAGCAGTTCCAGGCCCGAACGGCCGGGCAGCATCACGTCCAGGATCAGCGCGTCGTGGCTGCCGTCGCGCGCGCGTTCCAGCGCCTGCGCGCCATCGTGGCTGACATCGACGGCGAAGCCGTCGCGCACGAGGAAGTCGCGCAACAAATCGCACAATTCTTCGTCGTCGTCGGCCAGCAGGATCTTCGCTTCGCTCATGCGCGCGAAGTGTACGCAAAGGCCGCGCGCGGGGCGCGGCCTTTACGCGTTTTTACTTGCCGGCGGCGCCGTGGTGCTGGGCCGACAGCTTGTTCATCAGCGGCAGGACTGCAATGGCGATCACCGTGCAGACGATGCCGGCGTAGCCCAGATTCGTGAACAGATGGGTGTAGATCGGCAGCGTCTGCAGCGGATCGGTGACGTCCTGCGGCACGGCGGCGTAGTTGGCGACGATGCCGCCCAGGTACTGCGAGATGCCGACGCCGACGTAGTAGGCGCCCATCATGAAGCCGCCCATGCGCGCCGGCACGTAGCGCGCGATCATCGCCAGCCCCAGACCCGAGACCAGCAGTTCGCCGAGCGAATACAGACCGAAGCCCCAGATCAGCACCCAGGTCGAAGCCTTGCCGGCGGCGTCGGCGTACAGGCCGGCCATGCCGTAGACGAAATAGCCGGCCGCAACCATGGCGAAGCCGAGCGCGAATTTCCCGGCGATGGAGAAATCCTTGCCGCGCTTGCCGAAGTGCGTGTACGCCCAGGCCAGGATCGGCGACAGGATCATGATCCAGATCGGATTCAGCGCCTGGTATTGTCCCGGCAGCCAGGTATACAAATGCACGCCGAACAGGCTCCAGTCCCAGTTCGTGTTGCGCAGCGCGAACAGCGCGAGCGAGGTCGGCATCTGCTGGTAGAAGATGAAGAAGAAGATGGTCTGGATCGTCAGCACCAAAGCGGCGATGAGGCCGGCGCGCTCGTCCTTGTGGCTGTTCGCGATCAGGTATCCGAAGATCGCGAGCATGGCCGCGCCGGCGGCCCAGACGAAGGCACGCGCGACGGACTGGTGCTGCAGGATGTACGCAGCAACGACCACGCAGACCGCGCCGACCGCCAGCACCTTGAGCAAGGTGGCGGAGTTGAACGGCCGCGCATCCGGTTCCGAGCCGATGTGGCGCATCGAGGCGCGCATGAAGAAGTAGTTGACCAGTCCGACCACGAGGCCGGCGCAACACACGCCGAAAGCGGCGTGCCAGCCGAACTGGCTGTGGTACATGTTGTTGACGTAGTCCTTGATCCACGGCGTGAGCAGCATCGAGAACGTGGATCCGATGTTCACCGCCATGTAGTAGATCGTGAACGCGCTGTCGAT
>JAFEEK010000293.1 GCA_018241165.1 Pseudomonadota bacterium | reverse complement strand
CACAGGCCAACGCGCAACGTCGCGGCCCACTCTACTGGATCGACGGCGGGAATCGGGACAGCGGCGCGGACCGGACAACCGGGCGCAGCTCGCACACCGAACCCCGCTGTGTAATCACAGCACTGTCACTATAACCTAAAATTTACAAAATCTCGAATTTTCGTACGGATTACAATGCGGCATCGCAGCATCGTTTCCTGACCGGCATGGGATAAGGTAGCGTCGCCGGGGGGCGCACAGTCGAAGGAAAATGCCATGCCCGCTTGCAGCTGCCACCCCATATCCCCGCACAAAAAACTGCGCATTCCCGACTGGTATGTCTCCAGCCTGATGCTGGATCGCGCCATGGACGCCATCCTGCGCAAGGTGAAGCGCCTCGACCGCACCCACGATATCCCCTACCTCGCCGGATACAGCGTCGACGGCCAGACCATATATATCGACCGCCATTTGCCGCGCGTGATGAACTACAAGGGTCGCAAGATCGACGTGGCGCGCTACCTCATCATGCACGAAGAAGTGGAAAAGACCCTGATCGACCAGCTTGGCCTGCACTATCTGCACGCCCACCAGATTGCAACGCGCGCCGAAGAGGCGCTGATCCGCGCCGACAATATCCTGTGGCGCGACTACGACCGCTTCATGCAGAAATACGTCAAGACCGTAGGTGACGAGCGCCTGAAGAAGGTGCCAAAAGACCTTGATTTGAAACCCTATCGTGACGAGCACGACTTCGACCTGATCAGGCGCATGCGCAAGGCACTCACGGCGAAAGGGCTGCGCAAAGGTGAAGACGCGGCAACCCTGGCCAAAGCCATTGGCGAGTACTCGACCGCACTCAAGGATCAACGCCGCGACAAGGTGGAACACACCAAGAAAGCAGCTAGGAAGTCGAAGTAGACTAGGTCTCGGGCAGGCGCATTGCGCCTGCCTGACATGAAAATTTGGTGGACGGTACAGGGATCGAACCTGTGGCCCCCGCCGTGTGAAGGCGATGCTCTACCGCTGAGCTAACCGTCCAGGGGAAATATGCCGGAGAAGGGAATCGAACCCCCGACCCACGCATTACGAATGCGTTGCTCTACCAGCTGAGCTACCCCGGCGCAGGGCGCGCAGTGT
>JAFEEK010000292.1 GCA_018241165.1 Pseudomonadota bacterium | reverse complement strand
GAAGAATCCGCGCTCGTGAAAATAGCGGTGGATCGCCTTGGCGATGCAGTCGCGCACGCGCGCGACCGCGCCGAACGTGTTGGTGCGCGGGCGCAGGTGCGCGACCTCGCGCAGGTATTCCATGGTGTGCGCTTTCGGCTGGATCGGATAGGTTTCCGGATCCTCGACCCAGCCGACCACTTCCACTCGCGTCGCCTGAATCTCGAAACTCTGGCCCTTGCCTTGCGAGCGCACCAGCGTTCCCGTTGCGATCACGGCGCAGCCGGCGGTGAGCCTGGCAATTTCATCCGAGTAATTCGGCAGCGAATTCTGCGCGACGACCTGGATCGGATCGAAGCAGGAGCCATCGCTGACGTTGACGAACGACAGCCCGGCCTTGGAGTCGCGCCGCGTGCGCACCCAGCCTTTGACTGTGACTTCGCCGCCTTCGGCGACCGAACCCGACAACGCTTGCTTGACGCTAACCACGCTCATGCCTTGATATTCCTTGAGAAAACGCCATGTCCCCCGTGCACGACGGGGTGCAAATCATAGCGGATTGCTACAATGGTCGACATGAACATCCAGATCACCGATGCCGCGCGCGAACGCATGCTCCGTTTCCTGACTGAAAACCCGGACGCCGCCGGCGTGCGTTTCGGGGTACGCAAGACGGGTTGCTCCGGCTACGCGTATGAAGTCGAAATAGCGCAACGCATCGGCGCTGACGATCAAATCCTCGATCAGGACGGCGTGAAACTCGTCGTCGATCGTAAAAGCCTGCCGTTCGTCGATGGCACCCGGATCGACTTCGAGCGCAAAGGCCTGAACGCGGCGTTCGTATTCCGCAATCCCAACGTCACCGGCGAATGCGGTTGCGGCGAAAGTTTCACCGTCGAATCACAAAATTGAAGGCCAGCGCGCTTGAGTGCGGGCGCGCCTGCCGGTACACTGCGCGCCCTGCGCCGGGGTAGCTCAGCTGGTAGAGCAACGCATTCGTAATGCGTGGGTCGGGGGTTCGATTCCCTTCTCCGGCATATTTCCCCTGGACGGTTAGCTCAGCGG
>JAFEEK010000291.1 GCA_018241165.1 Pseudomonadota bacterium | reverse complement strand
GGCTATGCGCTCGTCATGCCGCCGGCTTACGGTTCTCCGCCCATTGATGCGGGCGAGGATGCCCGCTGTGCTCTATACGATGCGCGCGGAATCGTGCGTCCCATCGATGGCGACGGCGACGGCATTGCGCATTGCGACGTCGGCGCGCTGGAGAGCAGTTACGTCGATCGCATCTTCCGCAACGGTTTCGAGTTGAACTGATCGCCACGCCGAGATCGCCTGGCATTGGATAGCCCGCTCAGGGCACGCGCGCACGTGCCCCGAACAGCGCCGTGCCGATGCGCACCATCGTCGCGCCAGCGGCAATGGCGGATTCGAAGTCGTCGGACATGCCCATCGACAAGGTGTCGATCGCGGGATGGGCATTTTGCAGCGCATCGAACAGGCGGTGCATCCGGTCGAAGGCGTTGCGACGATGCACTGGATCAGGATTCGGTTCCGGTATCGCCATCAGCCCGCGCAGGCGCAGACGCGGCGCACGCGCGATCGCGCGCGCGAGTAGCGGAATCGCATCCGGCGCACAGCCCGATTTGCTCGCTTCGCCGTCGATGTTGACCTGGATCAGCACATTCAGCGCAGGCATGGCGTCGGGGCGAAAACGGTTCAGCGGTTCGACGAGCTTTTCGCGGTCGAGGCTTTGCAGCCAGTCGAAATGCAGCGCGGCATCGCGGCACTTGTTCGATTGCAACGGGCCGATCAGGTGCCATTCCAGACCAAGATCGGTGAGTTCGCGCTGCTTGGGCGTAGCTTCCTGTACGTAGTTTTCGCCAAACGCCAGTTGCCCCATCGCGGCCAATTCGCGGACAGCCGCCGCCGCTTTGGTCTTGGAGACGGCGAGCAGGCGCACGGGGTGTCCGGCTGCCTGTGCGGCAGCGTCGACGCGGGCACGGATTTGCGCATAAGACAGGTTCAAGATAACGGCTCCAAAGGGTTGCGCCGGCTTGAAATTATCGCGTTATACTGGCCCGCAAGCGCAATCGAGAGGAATATCGCATGGATATCGCCGAACTGCTCGCCTTCTCGGTCAAGAACAAGGCCTCCGACCTGCACTTGTCGGCCGGCTTGCCGCCGATGATCCGTGTGGACGGCGACGTGCGCCGCATCAACATCCCTGCGCTCGACCACAAGCAGGTGCATTCGCTGGTGTACGACATCATGTCGGACAAGCAGCGCCGCGATTTCGAGGAGTTCCTCGAAGTCGATTTCTCGTTCGAGATTCCGGGTCTGGCGCGGTTTCGCGTCAACGCCTTCAACCAGAATCGCGGCGCCGGCGTCGTGTTCCGCACGATTCCATCCGAAGTGCTCACGCTCGAAGACCTCGGCTGTCCGCGCATCTTCAAGGAGCTGATCGACCAGCCGCAGGGTCTCGTCCTCGTCACCGGGCCGACCGGGTCAGGCAAGTCGACCACGCTCGCGGCCATGCTCGACCACGTCAACAAGAACGAGTACGGCCATATTTTGTCGATCGAAGACCCGATCGAATTCGTGCATACGGCGCAGAAATGCCTGATCAACCAGCGCGAGGTGCACCGCGACACGCACGGCTTCAACGAGGCGCTGCGCTCGGCGCTGCGCGAAGACCCGGACTACATCCTGGTCGGCGAAATGCGCGACGTGGAGACGATTCGCCTTGCGCTCACCGCCGCGGAAACCGGACACCTGGTGTTCGCCACGCTGCACACGAGTTCGGCGTCCAAGACCATCGACCGCATCATCGACGTGTTCCCCGCCGCGGAAAAGGCGATGGTGCGCTCGATGCTGTCCGAATCGCTGCGTGCGGTGATCTCGCAATCGCTGCTCAAGAAGGTCGGCGGCGGCCGCATTGCCGCGCACGAAATCATGGTCGGCATTCCGGCGATCCGCAACCTGATCCGCGAGGACAAGGTCGCGCAGATGTATTCGTCCATCCAGACCGGCAGCCAGTACGGCATGCAGACCCT
>JAFEEK010000290.1 GCA_018241165.1 Pseudomonadota bacterium | reverse complement strand
GTCGCGCGTGCGCGCAAGCAGGACATCGTGTTCCTGATCCTCAAGGCGCATGCCCGCGCCGGCGGCGGCGTCAGCGTCGAAGGCGTGCTCGAAATCCTGCAGGACGGCTTCGGCTTCCTGCGCGGCCCGGACGAGTCCTACCTCGCCGGCGCCGACGACATCTACGTTTCGCCTTCGCAAATCCGCCGCTTCAACCTGCGCACCGGCGACTACATTGCCGGACGCGTGCGCAATCCCAAGGAAGGCGAGCGGTACTTCGCCCTGCTGCGCGTGGACACGATCAACGGCGAGCCGCCGGAAGCGTCCAAGAACAAGGTCCTGTTCGAAAACCTGACGCCGCTGTTCCCGCGCAAGATGTTTCACCTGGAACGCGGCAACGGTTCCACCGAAGACATCACCGGCCGAATTCTCGATTTGATCGCGCCGGTCGGACGCGGTCAGCGCGGCATGATCGTGTCGCAGCCCAAGGCCGGCAAAACGATGATGCTGCAAAACATCGCGCAAGCGCTGGTGCAGAATTATCCCGAGGCGCACCTGATCATCCTGCTGATCGACGAGCGCCCGGAAGAAGTCACCGAGATGCAGCGTAGCGTGCGCGCCGAAGTGATTTCGTCCACGTTCGACGAGCCGGCCGTGCGCCATGTGCAGGTCGCCGAAATGGTGATCGAGCGCGCCAAGCGCCTGGTCGAGCACAAGAAGGACGTGATCATCCTGCTCGATTCGATCACGCGCCTGGCGCGCGCCTACAACACCGTGGTGCCGAGTTCCGGCAAGGTGCTGACCGGCGGCGTGGATGCAAACGCACTGCAACGCCCGAAGCGCTTTTTCGGCGCCGCGCGCAACGTCGAGGAAGGCGGTTCGCTGACCATCCTCGCCACCGCGCTGGTGGAAACCGGCTCGAAGATGGACGAGGTGATCTACGAGGAATTCAAGGGCACCGGCAACATGGAAGTGCACCTGGATCGGCGCATCTCCGAGAAGCGCGTCTACCCGGCGATCAACATCAATCGTTCCGGCACGCGCCGCGAGGACCTGCTGATCGAGCCGGACATGCTGCAGAAGATCTGGATCCTGCGCAAACTGCTGCATCCGATGGATGAGCTGGCGGCGATGGAATTCATGCTCGACAAGATGAAAAACACCAAGTCGAACGACGAATTCTTCAACGCGATGAAGCGTTGATTTTCGCCTCTCCCGCTGGCGGGAGAGGCCGCGCCGAAGGCGCGGGTGAGGGTGGACTCGCTGTAATGGTGCAACCACCCTCACCCCCAACCCTCTCCCGCCAGCGGGAGAGGGGGCAAGAGCAAAGTTCAATTCTTGCGCCGATGCAAATCCGGCAAAAACACCGTCAGCAATCCGATCGCCGGCAGCCACGCGCAAATCGCGTAGACGTACTCGATGCCGCGATGGTCGGCGAGTTCGCCGAGCAGGGCCGCGCCCAAGCCGCCCATGCCGAACGCGAAGCCGAAGAACATTCCCGATATCGTGCCGACCTTGCCCGGCAACAATTCCTGCGCGTAGACCAGGATCGCCGAGAACGCCGAAGAAAGGATCAGTCCGATGACGACGCTGAGCACGGCGGTCCAGAACAGGTTCGCATGCGGCAGCAGCAGCGTGAACGGCAGCACGCCCAGGATCGACGCCCAGATCACGTACTTGCGCCCGATGCGATCGCCGACCGGGCCGCCGACCAGGGTGCCGAGCGCGACCGCACCGAGGAACACGAACAGGTACAACTGCGAATCGCGCACGCTGACGTGGAAACGTTCGATCAGATAAAACGTGTAGTAGCTGTACAGGCTGGCAAGGTAGAAATACTTGGAGAAAATCAGCGCCAGCAGCACCGCAAT
>JAFEEK010000028.1 GCA_018241165.1 Pseudomonadota bacterium | reverse complement strand
TTCGTCGACGAAGCGCGCAAGCACGGCATCGATATCCCCATCGTCCCGGGCATCATGCCGATTTCGCAGTACGCGCAACTGCGCCGGTTCTCGGACCTGTGCGGCGCGGAAATCCCGCGCTGGATTGCGAAGCGCCTGGAAGCGTACCGCGACGATGTGGAAGCGATCCGTGAGTTCGGCGCCGACGTGGTTGCCGACTTGTGCCGCAAGTTGGTCGCCGGCGGAGCGCCGGGAATCCACTTTTATACATTGAACCGGGCGAAGGCGACGTTGGCGGTGTGCGAGCGGCTCTAACCCAGCCCGAACAACATCTTCGCCCCGGCCAGGAACAGCACGATCGCGAGCAGGCGCCGGATCGACGGCATCGGCAAGCGTCGGCTGCCCAGCCATGAACCGATGGTTCCGCCGATCAGCACCGCGACCAGCCACGGCAGGGTCGGGCCGGGAATGGATGTGTTGACGAGCCCGCGGCCGATCAGGCCGGCGATGGAATTGACCAGGATGAACGGCGCGGCGACACCGGATGCCTCGCGCACATTGCCCCATCCGGCAAACATGACCACGGGACTGAGAAAGATTCCGCCGCCGACGCCGGTAAGCCCAGACAAGAACCCCAGCCCCGCACCGGTGCCGACCGCGACCGGAATCGCGGGCGGATGCAGATTCGTTTCGCGTCCGCGCGGCGGAAACAGCAGGCGCGCGCCGGAGTAGACAAGCACCGCGCCGACCAGCGGCTTGTAGTAGATATCCGGCAGGGTGATCGCACCGCCGACGAGCGCGAGCGGAATCGAGGTAATCGCGAACGGCCAGAACAATCGCCAGCGAAACCAGCCGCCACGCCAGAAGTTGTAGGTGCCGATCGCGGCGACTGCCGTGTTCATGATCAGCGCCACCGGCTTCATCTGCGCGGGCGCGATTTCCGCCAGCGCCATCACCGCGATGTAGCCCGACGCGCCGGCGTGGCCGACGCTGGAATACAGCAGCGCGACGAGCGCAAACGCCAACGTCAGGAACAGTTCGTGTTCGCTCATGCGCAATCGTCCCGGATCATGCGAAAGGCTAGCATGCCATAATTGGCAACTATTTCGCCGCACGGAGAACCATCATGGCCCGCGAATACCCGCCGTATATCTGGCACAACGGCAAGATCAAACCATGGGCCGAAGCCACCACGCACGTGATGGCGCACGCCGTGCATTACGGCTCGTCGGTGTTCGAGGGCATCCGCAGCTACGCGACGCCGAAGGGCCAGGCGATCTTTCGCCTGACCGACCATCTCAGGCGCCTGTTCCATTCGGCGAAAATCTACGATCTGCCGATGCCATTCGCGCAGGACGAACTCGCGCGCGCCAGCCGCGATGTCATCAGCGCCAACAAACTTCCGAAAGCATACCTGCGCCCGGTCGCGTTTCGCGGACTTGGCGGATTCGGTCTATCCGCCGAATGCCCGACCGACGTCGCCGTGGCGGCGTGGGACATGGGCCCGTATCTTGGCCCCGGCGTGCTTGAAGCCGGCATCGACGCCTGCGTGTCGAGCTGGCAGCGCTTTGCGCCGAACACGATTCCGGCCGGCGCGAAAGCCGGCGGCAATTATCTCTCCGGCCAGTTGATCGCGCGCGAGGCGCGGCGCCTGGGCTTCGGCGAAGGCATTGCGCTCGCGTCCACGGGACTGCTGAGCGAAGGCGCGGGCGAGAACCTGTTCATGGTCTTCGACGGCGCATTGCACACCACGCCAGTGAGCGCAGCATTGCTCAACGGCATCACGCGCAATTCGCTGATGACGCTGGCACGCGATGCGGATATCGAGGTCATCGAACGCGACATCCCGCGCGAATACCTGTACCTGTGCGACGAACTGTTCATGTGCGGCACGGCGGCGGAGATCACGCCGATCCGCTCGGTGGACGGCAAACCCGTCGGCGCGGGCAAACCCGGGCCGGTCACGGCGAAAATGCAGAAGCTGTTCTTCGGATTGTTCGATGGCACGACGCCGGACAAGCGCGGGTGGTTGGAATACGTCTGAAGCTTCCTCTCGCGCTTTCCGGAGAGAAATGCAACGGGAAATGACCCCCTTCGGCACGAAGGGGGTCGATGCGTAGCATCGGGGGGATGCCCGGAAAGAACATCCCCCTCAATCCCCCTTCCTGCGGAAGGGGGAGGAAAATCGTGTCTGTTCGACGCGGGGCAAGTTAAAAATCTGGCTCACGCCCGCAGCCTGAAATCCAATGTCGCCACCGCCCCACCCTGCGGCCGTGGCGCGAGCGACACACGCCAGTCGTAGAGCTGGCACAGGCGGATCACGATGGCCAGGCCCAATCCCGCACCGGATGTGCCGGTCGCCGACTCGCCACGCACGCCGCGTTCGAAGAGTTTTTCGGCATCCTCGGGCTTGATGCCGGGGCCGGAGTCCTCGATGGCGACCGTTCCTCGCGTCGCGCCAACGGTGATGACGACGTCACCAGCTTGCGTGTATTTGAAGGCATTGCCGACGAGATTGCCGAGCGCGACCGCCACCACCGACGACGGCGCAACGACTTCGACCGGTTGCTCGACGACGAGCTTGACCTCGACGGGCTTGCGTCCGATCTGCGAGCGATACACATCGATGACCTGCTCCACCACTTGCGCGACATCGGTGGTTTCGCCATCGACCGGCGCGGAACGTTCGCTGCGCGAGAGCAGCAACAGCGCGTTGGTCAATTCCGTGGACTGGCGCGAGGCGCGCTCGATGCGCTTGAGGCGTTCGCGTACCTTGTCGGTCAGGTTCTCGGCGTTGAGCAGCAGCTCGGTGGTGGTGGCGATCACCGCCAGCGGCGTGCGCAATTCGTGGCTGACATCGGCGTTGAATTCGCGATCGCGTTCGACCAGCGCGGTGAGTTTGCGCGCGTAGTCGTCGAATGCGGCGGCGAGTGCGCCGACTTCGTCGGTGGCGAAATGCGGCGCCAGAGCTTCGGACTTGCCGCTGCGGCCCATCGCCTGCACGCGCCGCGCGAGATCCGTGACCGGGCTCATCACGCGCCGCGACAGCCACATTCCCAGCAGCCATGAAAACAACGCAAAAACAATGATTGCGCCGGACAATGCGGTGATCAACTGGCGTTCGCCGAGCTGCTGCGCATTGATGTCGTAGCGCATGAATGCCCACAGATCGTCCGACTTGTACACGGCTAGCTTGTAGCGTCGGAGCTTTCCCTCGTCGTCCTTGTCCCAGATTTCGTAAACGCCGGTGCCGTACTTTTGCCAGTCGAATGGAACATTGGCGAACTTGTAGTGGCCGTAGATCGACATCCTCACCAACGGATACAGGAACGGCGCCGCGGGATCGGGATTGGCGCGCTTGAACTCGGCAAAGCGTTCGACCTGGCGCTGCAATGTGCCGTTGATCAGCTGATCTTCGAGACGCCCGCGCATGTAGATGGTCGCCGCCGCAAACAGCGCCGTCAGCGCGAACCCGAACAACACGAATGAAATGACGATGCGGCTGCGCAGCCGCCGACGGTAATGGATTCTCGGCATGCGCCGGAGCTTACGCTACAGCCGCGTCCGGATCGACCATCCGGTAACCGATGCCATGACGGGTCTGGATCAGCGGCTTGTCGAACGGCTTGTCGATCGCCGCGCGCAGGCCGTGGATGTGCACGCGCAGCGAATCCGAATCCGGCAGTTCTTCGCCCCACACGCGCGTTTCCAGATCCTGGCGCGTGACCACCGACGGACTGGATTCCATCAGGTGTTGCAACAGCTTCAGCCCGATCGGATTGAGCTGGATCGACTTGCCGCCGCGCGTGACCACGAGCGTATCGAGGTTGTAGGTGAGATCGGCGAGCTGCAACAGGCGACTCTGCACGCCCTTGCCGCGGCGGCCGAGCACTTGCAGGCGCGCTTCGAGTTCCTGCAGGGCAAAGGGTTTCACCATGTAATCGTCGGCGCCGGAATCGAAGCCGGTAAGTTTTTGCTCCAGCGCGTCGCGCGCGGTGAGCATCAGCACCGGCGTCTGCCGGCGCGCTTCCTGGCGCAGCTTGCGGCACAGTTCCAGTCCATCCATGCCGGGCAGGGTCAGATCCAGCACGATGGCGTCGAATTCGTGGACCACGGCCAGATGCAGTCCGGTCACGCCGTCGCCGGCGAAATCCACCACATGGCCTTTTTCTTCCAGGTAATCGCCGATATTCGCGGCAATGTCGGAGTTGTCTTCGATGACGAGGATTCGCATGGGCGCAAGCATACACTCTGGCATTGGGAAATCGCAGGCAATAAAAAGGCCCAAGGAGGTGTCATTGGGGGAACACACCTGCCTTGGGCCTAAAGCTACTGCCCCGATTACCGTAATCTGCCTGTCACCTGACCTGACCTTAGGAGTGTC
>JAFEEK010000289.1 GCA_018241165.1 Pseudomonadota bacterium | reverse complement strand
GACAGCGTCGCCGAGAACAGCATGCACTGGCGGCGCGTGCGATCGGGCAGGCGGCGCAGGATGAAGCGCACGTCCTTGATGAAGCCCAGGTCGAACATGCGGTCGGCCTCGTCGATCACCATGATCTCCACGGCGTTGAGCGAGAACACGTGCTGCTTGTAGTAATCGAGCAGGCGACCGGGCGTCGCGATGATGATGTCCACGCCGCCGCGCAATTGCTCGCGCTGCTTGTCGTAGTCGACGCCGCCGTAAATGAGCGCGGATTTCAATCCCGTGTCGCGGCCGAGGCTGCGGAAATCCTTGTCGATCTGGATCGCGAGTTCCCGCGTCGGCGCGATGATCAGCGCGCGCGGGTCGGCCGCACCGCGTTCGGCGAATGCCGTGCGCGTCAACAGCCGCTGCATGATCGCGATCAGGAACGCACCGGTCTTGCCGGTGCCGGTCTGCGCCTGCCCGGCGACGTCGCGTCCGGCGAGCGCATCGGGCAGGGTCAGCGCCTGGATCGGCGTGCAGCGGGTAAAGCCCGCGGCATGCAATCCGGAAAGCAGGCTCGGATGCAGGTCGAAAGTGTCGAAAAAGGTGTCGGTAAGGGGTTGTTGCTCGGACATGAATGGGATGGCCGCTCCGGGCCTGGATGAATGCCGGTGTCGCGCCCGGCTTGAATGAAGGGGCGAATGGCCCAACTTGATTGGAACCGCCGCTTGGGGTCAAATGAAGCACCCGCCGGCGGGATTCGCGCGCGCAGACGTCGCGCAACCGTTAACAAGTATACCCCATGCGCGGCCGCAACGCCGCCGCCAACCCGCAAGACCATCCGTGGAGAACACCGTGAGCACAGCCATTGCCCAGATCAGCGACGACCAATTCGACGAGCAGGTGCTCAAGTCCAGCGAGCCCGTCCTGGTCGATTTCTGGGCCGAGTGGTGCGGGCCGTGCAAGATGATCGCGCCGATCCTCGACGAGGTCGCGCAGAACTATTCCGGCAAGCTGAAAGTGGCCAAGATAAATATCGATCACAATCAAAAAACCCCGCGCAACTACAACGTGCGCGGCATCCCGACCCTGATGATCTTCAAGAACGGCAAGGTCGAAGCGACCCAGATCGGCGCGGTCAGCAAGACCCAGTTGACCCAGCTGATCGACAGGACGATCTGATTCCTTTCCTGATCTCGCTTGCTGGAGAAGCACACCCCCTTCGGTACGAAGGGGGTCGCGCGTAGCGCGGGGGGATGCCGAAAAGAAGAACATCCCCCTGTGTCCCCCTTCCTGCGGAAGGGGGAGAATGCAAAATTACTTGTGTAATTCGCAAAAAAAGCTAAAAATATAGTCCGCCAGTCGCTTGGCATTGCGCGGCGGTTGGTGATAAGTTACCGCGGCCTGCCGGGCGTTCGCCTGGCCCGCCTTCCCCGATCCGATTCCACCTTCCGTCCTTTACGGCGCCCACGAGGCCAGTCCGTGTCCGAACCCGATAACAAAGATTCCGGCGAAAGCCGTACCAACGAAGTGCGTGCCGAAACCCGGCCGCAAGAAGCCCAGTCCGGCAACAACGCACCTGCCAGTGTGTCCGGCGAAGGCGGCGGCGAAAACGCCGGTACCGGCGAACAGCGCCAGGGCAGCAACCGTCCGCAGGGTCGTCACGGCCGCAACCGCGGGCGCGACCGCAACCGCAGTGGCGGCGGCAACCAGCAGCGCTTCCAGCCGCCGCAGGACGAAGAATACGACGAGTCCAAGAACGGCGGCGGCGACGGCCCGCTGATCGATCTGAACGAATTGAAGCGCAAGCCCGCGCACCAGTTGCTGAAGATGGCCGAGGAACTGGGCATCCAGGAAGGCGTCGCGCGTGCGCGCAAGCAGGACATCGTGTTCCTGATCCTCAAGGCGCATGCCCGCGCCGGCGGCGGCGTCAGCGTCGAAGGCGTGCTCGAAATCCTGCAGGACGGCTT
>JAFEEK010000288.1 GCA_018241165.1 Pseudomonadota bacterium | reverse complement strand
CCGAAATCCGCCGATCCGGCGCCGGTGGCCGCACCGAAACCCCAGCCAGCGCAGGCGCCCGCCGTTGTTGCACCCAAGGTCGCGCAAGAAGTCCCGCTCGCGACGGATCCCGGCGGCGGCCGCGGCGCGGCGCCGGAAGGCTACACGTTCTGGTTCGGCTTGCTCATTGCCGGTGCGTTGCTCGCCTTGGCCGCAATGACCTGGATGAAGATCCAGCGCGGCGAATCACCGGACTGACTCGCTACGGTCCCGATTCGTATCCGATCGCCGAGCGATTGCGATCCGCTGCGGCATGGGACGGAATCGCCAACCTGCTAGACTTTCGCCCTACTCTTCGCGCGAGCCCGACTTGGAAGCTGCCCACCCGCCACGCACGCAGGACATTCGCCTTGCCGTGATCGGATTGGGCTACGTCGGCCTGCCGCTGGCGGTCGGCTTCGGCAAGTACCTGCCGACGCTCGGCTTCGACATCGACGCTGCGCGCGTCGCCGAATTGAAGCAGCATCGCGATCACACGCTCGAGACCACGGCGGACGAGTTCAAGGCTGCGACCCAACTCGCTTTCAGCGCGGATGCGGCGGAACTCGCGGCCTGCAACACCTTCATCGTCAGCGTGCCGACGCCGATCGACGACGCCAAGCGCCCCGACCTTACGCCTTTGGAAGCGGCCAGCCGCACGGTTGGCCGCGCGATCCGTCGCGGCGGCGTGGTCGTGTTCGAGTCCACCGTGTACCCGGGCGCGACCGAGGAAGTGTGCGTGCCGATCATCGAGCGCGAATCGGGTCTGAAATACAACGTGGATTTTTTCGCCGGCTACAGTCCCGAACGCATCAATCCCGGCGACCGCCAGCACCGCCTGGAAACGATCCTGAAGGTGACCTCCGGTTCGACGCCGGAAGTCGCCGACTTCGTCGATGCGCTGTATCGCCGCGTGGTGACGGCGGGCACGCACAAGGCATCCAGCATCCGCGTCGCCGAAGCCGCCAAGGTCATCGAAAACACCCAGCGCGATCTC
Organism: Pseudomonadota bacterium; assembly: GCA_018241165.1. Lineage (GTDB taxonomy): Bacteria > Pseudomonadota > Gammaproteobacteria > Xanthomonadales > Rhodanobacteraceae > Rudaea. The sequence continues at coordinate 934 of JAFEEK010000288.1, read as the reverse complement.
AACATCGCGCTGATCAACGAACTCGCGCTGATCTTCCATCGTCTTGGCATCGACACGCGCGAAGTGCTCGACGCCGCCGGCACGAAGTGGAATTTCCTGCCGTTCCGGCCGGGACTGGTCGGCGGACACTGCATCGGCGTGGACCCGTATTACCTCACGCACAAGGCGCAGCAGATCGGCTACCACCCGGAAGTGATCCTGTCCGGCCGGCGCATCAACGACGGCATGGGTGAACACGTCGCCCAGCGCGTGCTCAAGCTGATGGTGCAGCGGCGCATCCATGCCGCGCAGGCCAAGGTGCTGGTGCTTGGCCTCGCGTTCAAGGAAAACTGCCCAGACCTGCGCAATACGCGCGTGATCGACGTGGTCAACGAATTCCGCAACTACCACGCCGATGTCGACGTGCACGATCCGTGGGTCGACGCGACGCAAGCGCGCCGCGAATACGGACTGGAACTGGTGCAGGAGCTGGTGCCCGGTGCTTACGATGCGGTGGTCCTCGCCGTCGCCCACCGCCAGTTCGTCGAAATGGGGGCGCAGAAGATTCGCGCCCTCGGCAAACCCGGCGCCGTGCTGTTCGACGTGAAACAAGTGCTGCCGCGCGAGGCAGTCGACGACAGGCTCTGAACCGGATATGTCCATGCGCATCCTCGTCACTGGCGCCGCCGGATTCATCGGCGCAGCCCTGTCCGAACGCCTGCTCGCGCGCGGCGACCAGGTGCTCGGCTACGACAACGTCAATGCCTATTACGACCCCACGCTGAAGCAGGCCCGATTGGCACGGCTGACGCCGCAGGGGAATTTCCGCTTCGTCCGCGCTGCACTGGAAGACCGCCCCGCACTCGAAGCGGCGTTCGCCGATTTCAGGCCGCAGCGCGTCGTCAACCTCGCCGCGCAGGCCGGCGTGCGCTACTCGATCCAGAATCCGCACGCT
>JAFEEK010000287.1 GCA_018241165.1 Pseudomonadota bacterium | reverse complement strand
CGCACCGGAAATTCCGTTCGTCTGGCGCGTGAACTGCACCGCCGATGCGTCGGCCAGGTATTCGCGCTGGCGCGAGATGCCGGCCTTGATCAGGCGCCCGAAGAACACGCCGATGTAGCCGATCGCGAGGATCGCGATGCCGATCAGCACGGCATAGCCCGAATCGCGGCTGCGCCCGCTGTTCGCCGCGATCTTGCGGCCGATGATGCCGATCACGAGGATGCCAAACAGCACACCCATCAGGCGGATGTTCAAACGCATGTCGCCGTTGAGCACATGGCTGAACTCGTGTGCGATGACGCCCTGCAGCTCCTCGCGGTTGAGCTTGTCCAACGCGCCCTGGGTGACCGTGACCGCGGCATCGGCCGGCGTGTAGCCGGCGGCAAAGGCATTGATCGCCGGTTCGCCTTCGAGCACGTAGACCTCGGGCACGGGCACGCCGGAGGCGATGGCGATTTCCTCGACCACGTTGCGCAGGCGCTTGTGCGCGAAATCGGTCGTGGTCGGCTCGACGAAAGTGGCGCCGAGCTGGCGCGCGACCACGCCACCGCCGCCGCGCAAGGCGGTGATCTTGTACAGCGAACACCCGCCGATGATGCCGATGATGAGCGCGCTGTTCCAGAACATCACCGCGCCGAAGCCGGGATGCACACCATGCCCGGATGAACCGAACGCGAGGAACAGCACGAAGTCGAGCGCGCCAACAATGCACGCCACGGCGAGCACGAACAGCACGAGCATGCGTTTGGTGTGGACTCGCGCGCGCTCTTGTTGGGCGAAAAAGTTCATCGCCGCACTCCGCCGCCGTCAGTCGCGAACGTGATCAGGAAAACGATACCTTGACCGCCTTCTTCGCCTCGGGCGATTCCACTTCCCACGAGGTGGCCGGCGCGAAATTGAACATGCCGGCGATGATCGAGCTCGGGAACACCTCGCGCTTGTTGTTGTAGTACATCACGCCGTCGTTGTAGGCCTGGCGCGCGAACGCGACCTTGTTCTCGGTCGAGGTCAATTCTTCGGAGAGTTGCATCATGTTCTGGTTCGCTTTCAGATCCGGGTAGCTTTCGGATACCGCGAACAGGCTCTTGAGCGTTCCGGTCAACTGGTTCTCGCCAGCCGTCAACTGCTGCATCGCCTGCGGGTCGCCGGGATTGGCCTTGGCCGCGGCCAGACCGCCCATCGCCGCGCCACGCGCCGCGATCACGGCTTCCAGGGTCTGGCGCTCGTGCGCCATGTAGGCCTTGGCGGTTTCCACCAGGTTCGGGATCAGGTCGTAGCGGCGCTGCAACTGCACGTCGATCTGGGCGAATGCGTTCTTGTAGCCGTTGCGCGCGGTAATCAGGCCGTTGTAGATGCCGACCAGCCAGAACACGATGACGACAACGACGACCAGGAAGATTATCGTACCCATAACACTTGCGCTCCGATTTGGCGTTACCATGACGCCCCGTGCGAAAAGCATAGCACGGCCGAATCCGCCGCCGTGCGGACGTTCCGGAAGAGGGAT
>JAFEEK010000286.1 GCA_018241165.1 Pseudomonadota bacterium | reverse complement strand
GAACTGCGCGGTCATTTCGGCGACATCATTGTCTCGCCGGTGTACCGCTTTCCCGCGGTTGGCTTCGATGGTCCGGATTTCCTCAACCTCGCGGTGGGCATCGACACGGATGTTGGCGTCGGCGCACTCAACGAATGGCTGCATGCGCTGGAAGACCGGCACGGCCGGCGCCGCGACGTACCGCGGTTTTCCAGCCGCACGCTCGACATCGACATCGTCCTGTTTGGCAATCAGGTCGTGAAAGGGCAGGGCAACCTGGAGATTCCGCGGCCGGAGCTGAAGTACGCCTTCGTGCTCAAGCCGTTGGCGGATATCGCGCCGGACGTGAAGCACCCCGTATTGGACAAGACGATTGGCGAATTGTGGCGCGAATTTCCGCTGGAGAAGGATCATTCCGAGCGGGTTGTTTTAGCCCCCTCTCCCGCTGGCGGGAGAGGGTTGGGGTGAGGGTGGTTCACGTTACCAATGCGGCAAGAGATCCACCCTCACCCGCGCCTGCGACGCGGCCTCTCCCGCCAGCGGGAGAGGCGATACGTATCAGACGCAGAGGATCCTCGATTAAATCGCCAGCGCCCGCCCGCCGTCCACCTTCAGAATTTGTCCGGTAGTGAACTTCGCATCGCGTAGCAGGAACAGTACGGCGGCGGCGACATCCTCGGTCGAGCCCACGCGTTTGAGTGGTGTGCGCGCCACCAGTTCCGCCTGATCCGCGTAGGCCTTGCCGGATTCCGGCCACAGGATGGCGCCCGGTGCGATGCCATTGACGCGCACTTCCGGCCCCAGCTCACGCGCCAGCGCCAGCGTCATCATCGCCAGTGCGGCCTTGGCCATGCAGTAAACCGGGTGATTGGGCAGCGGGCGCTCGGCGTAAATGTCCACGATGTTGACGATGGCACCATGCGCCTGTTTCAGGTGCGGCGCGGCGGCTTGAGCAAGAAAATACGGCGCGCGCGCATTGCTGGCGAAAAGCCCGTCCCATTGCGCGGGCGTGGTCGCGCCGACCGGCGTGGCGTAAAACGTGGAGGCGTTGTTGATCAGCGCATCCAATCGTCCAAATTTCGCGATGCAAGCGTCGATGATGCGCGGAAGATTGTCGACATCATCCAGATCGGCCTGGATGGCGTGCGCGCTGGCTGCGCGCGCCGAGTTCAAGTCTGCGCACAGCGCATCCATTTCCGTGCGGGAATGGCGATAGTGCAGGGCCAGATCGTAACCAGCGCCGTGCAAGGCTTGCGCGATTTGCGCGCCGACACGCTTGGCCGCGCCAGTGATCAATGCAACAGGACGAATGACTTCTTTCATGCGAGGATTGCACTCCATTTTTTCGCGGAACGCCAGCGTGCGCGTCGATTTGCCACAACCCGGCCCCGATGAGCTGGCGCACAGCGAGCG
>JAFEEK010000285.1 GCA_018241165.1 Pseudomonadota bacterium | reverse complement strand
GGCCTGCGCGTCGTCGATGCCTCGGTGATGCCCTGCCTGCCCGGCGGCAACACCAATGCGCCGACGATCATGATCGCCGAGCGCGCGGCGGATTTGATTTCAGGCGCTTAGCGTATTGTCGAAAAAGTGCTGCCCTGCACTTTTTCAAGCCGCCTGATCGAGCTGCGGCGGCAGCGGGCAATGCAGCGCCGCGCAAATCGTGCGCAGCAATTCCGCTTCGGTGACGCTGACCTTGCCGTCGGCGCCGATCGCGGCGGTGAGGCCGCGCACCAGCAGTTCCTTGCCGGCCGGCGCGAGCGCGTCGAGCAGGGGCAAGGCGCGATCCAGAGCCACGATCCATTCCTCGCGCTGCAGATACGGCGCAATGTCGTCGGGTAACACTTCGTTCATGCCCACGAGGTAGGCGCGCTCGGCATCGGCCTCGTTGTCGGCGCCGTACTCGGCGACGATGGCGACGGCATCGGCGACTTCGGACGCGCACGACACCAGTTTCGTCGAACCGGTCGGCCGGGCCCTGGAAGGATCCAGCGCATCCATCACCTGCACGCCGACGAGTTTGGCCAGGCAGTATTCCTCCAGATGTACTTCACCGTCGGCCTGGATCAGCTCGTTGAGCGCGACCAGAAAGGTCTGCAATTGCGGGCGCGGCTGGCGGCGCAGTGCCGGAAACGCGAGCTGCGCCAGCGGCAGGCGTTGCATCGGATGCAACGTGTCGGTGTCGGCAAGAATTTCTTCGACGCCCTTGCGCACGTTCGCATCAAACCGTTTTTCCAGCAACGCGAGTTGCTTGCCGCGCATCGTCGCGTCGGTGTCGATGGCGAGTGCGAACACGACCTGTTGGCAGCGCGTGCCCATGTAGGCCAAGGCGCGCAGCTTCTCCGATATCGTGGTGTGGATCGCGCCGGCAGTCTGGTAGTCGTCGTTGCCGGGATGCGCGACTTGCTTGACGACCTTTTGCGCCGAAAGCGCAATTTGCGCGTCGGCTTGCGGCAGTACCGCTTCGGCGGCAGGCACGGCCGGTGCAGCAGCGGCCATGGCGGACGCGATCGGCGCCGGCGCGAATCCCGAGATCGAGACCTGCGCACCGTCGGCATCGCCGACCGGCACGGGATTGGCCCATGCGCGCGCGATCGCATCGAATTCGGCCGGATCGAACTGCGGTTCCATCACCTGTATGCGCTTGACCAGCGGCGGGTGCGTGGCGAACAGCGCCGAATAGCCGACGCCATCGCCGAACAGCATGTGCGCCACTTCCTCGGTCTCGCCGCTGGCCAGTTTCGAGCCATCGGCCAGGCCGCCGATTTTTTTCAGCGCACCGGAAATTCCGTTCGTCTGGCGCGTGAACTGCACCGCCGATGCGTCGGCCAGGTATTCGCGCTGGCGCGAGATGCCGGCCTTGATCAGGCGCCCGAAGAACACGCCTATGTAGCCGATCGCGAGGATCGCGATGCCGATCAGCACCGCATACCCCGAATCGCGGCTGCGGCCGCTGTTGGCGGCGATCTTGCGGCCGATGATGCCGATCACGAGGATGCCGAACAGCACACCCATCAAACGGATGTTCAGACGCATGTCGCCGTTGAGCACATGGCTGAACTCGTGTGCGATGACGCCCTGCAGCTCCTCGCGGTTGAGTTTGTCCAACGCGCCCTGGGTGACCGTGACCGCGGCATCGGCCGGCGTGTAGCCGGCGGCAAAGGCATTGATCGCCGGTTCGCCTTCGAGCACGTAGACCTCGGGCACGGGCACGCCG
>JAFEEK010000284.1 GCA_018241165.1 Pseudomonadota bacterium | reverse complement strand
GTTGCCCGAGTCCGCTGCATAGATGTTGCCGCGGCCATCCACGGCGAGAGTGTATGGATTGTTCAGCTGTCCATTGCCGGAACCCAAGGATCCGAACTGCGAGATGTAGGTGCCTGTTGTCGAGAAGATTTGCACGCGATCGTTGCCGACATCGCTCACATACAAATTGCCGTTGACCGGGTTGTAAACCACGCCCGAAGGCGCATTGAACTGGCCCGCCCCGGAACCGAAAATGCCGAACTGGCTGACGTAGGCACCCGTGCTCTTGTCGAAGCGCTGGACACGATTGTTCGAAAAATCGGCCACATACAGGTAGTTGCCGCCTATGGCCACCTGCTCGGGTCCGGTGAATTGCCCGGGGCCGCTGCCGGCAGAACCAATGGTGCGCACAAAGGAGAATCCGAATGCCGTGAACCGATACACCTGGATCACATTGGCCGTGGCATCCGATACGTACACCAGGTCGCTGTCGGCAGTCACCTGGAAGGGAAACGTTAAGCCGCCGACGCTGCTTTCGAAGTGAATGCTGCGGTAGCCGGACGAAACGAACGCGGTGACGGCCGCAACTTCGTTGGCTGTCGCGACCGGCTGTGCCACGCCGCCCATTGTGGGTTGCGCAACGTCGACCGAACTCGGTCGCGCGATTGCAGCCTGCATGCAGGCGACAAGTACAACCAAGAAAAGAACACGCACACTCGATCGCGTTGCGGACATGCCAAACTCCCCAGTCTGAATCCCCGAGTGCGCAGTCTAGCAATCGTGCGTGAAGGAATTGTGAGTTGAGCTTGACGGCGGTCAAGCGACTTTCAATGAGAACCTACAGTCGCGCGCCAGTTCCAAAAACCCCGGGAACGACGTGGCCACATTGGCGCAATTGCGGACATGCACTGGCGCTGTAGCAATGAGTCCGGCCACGGCAAAACTCATCGCGCAGCGGTGGTCGCCGGCGGAATCGACTTCGCCGCCCGAAAACTTCCCGCCTTCGATAATCGCACCGTCCGGTGTTTCCTCGATGCGAATTCCGAGCGCGCGCAGGCCCTTGGCCATCACCGCGATGCGATCGGACTCCTTCACGCGCAATTCCGCCGCGCCGCG
>JAFEEK010000283.1 GCA_018241165.1 Pseudomonadota bacterium | reverse complement strand
TCGGTCGAGGTGATATTGGTGGTCCGGTGCAGGTAGGACAGGTCGGCGATCTTGCTGTCGCCCTCGCGGATGGTCGCGCCGTTCGCGTCGCTGAGCTTGTAGTGCAGCGTCGCACGCGGCGGATAGATGTCTTTCATGAAGCGGATGTCCAGCGCATTCGGCCCGCGCCACGGTTCGAAATCGCCGGCGAGCTTGATGTCCTCGACCCTCACGTCGAGCTTCTGCCCGGGCGGCAGAACGAGATCGGCGTGCCTGCGCAGGTTGTCCGATAGGGCTTTTTGCCATTCCTCCGGGCGCAACCAGCCACGCTGGGCGGAGTTGTTCCTGACTTCGCTGAGCTGGTCGTTCGGCGCCCAACTGACCTGGACGCGATCGGGCAGCGGCTTCTTCAGCGCTGGCGCAGCGCAGGCGACGAGTGCAATGCAAGCCGCGGCAAGCACGATCAGCGGGCGAAATATTGTGCGGGGATGCGTCTTCATGGCGAGCCTCGTGGGATTGGACGTTGCGAAGATGAAGTGTGGCCTGTGCGTACGACTGACAAGACGGTCCGGCGCCGGGTTTCGTCGCGGCTCGCTTATCGCCCCGCTTCGTGCTTCAATGTCACGCGAAGCGGGGGTGCCCATTGCGGGCTGAGATACACCCTTCGTACCTGATCCGGGTGATGCCGGCGTAGGGAGCTTCGCGGCAGCGCAACGATGCGCTTTCGCGCCTCGCTTCGATCCGATTCACGAGGGCCGAAGCCGATGAACGCCGTACCATCCGAACTCCTGCGCCAAACCGCCGAATTGTCCGAATCCGTCACGCGCCCGATTCCCGGTTCGCGCAAGATCCATGTCGCGGGTGCGCGTGCTGATATCCGCGTGCCGATGCGCGAAATCGCCCTGGCCGACACGCCGTCGATGTTTGGTGCGGAGAAGAATGCGCCGTTCGCGGTCTACGACACCTCCGGGCCGTACACCGATCCGGACTACCGCGTGGACTTGTCCGCCGGCCTGCCGGCGTTGCGCGCGCGCTGGATCGCCGAACGCGGCGACAGCGAAGCGTTGCGCGATTTCACCTCGCCGTTCACGCGACGCCATGCGGTCGCGCGCGAGCTGGACGACGTGCGCTTCCCGAATATTCCCAAACCGCACCGCGCGAAATCCGGCGCGAATATCTCGCAGATGCACTATGCGCGGCGTGGCATCGTCACGCCGGAGATGGAATACATAGCGATCCGGGAAAACCAGAAGATCGACGCGATCCGCGAAGCGCACCTGCTCAAGCAGCATCCGGGGCAATCTTACGGCGCTTCGATTCCGAAATTCATCACGCCGGAATTCGTGCGCGACGAGGTCGCGCGCGGTCGCGCCATCATCCCGAACAACATCAATCACCCGGAGTCCGAGCCGATGATCATCGGCCGTAATTTCCTGGTGAAGATCAATGCGAACATCGGCAATTCGGCGGTGTCGAGTTCGATCGCCGAGGAAGTGGAAAAAATGGTCTGGGCGATCCGCTGGGGCGCCGACACGGTGATGGACCTGTCCACCGGCCGCCACATC
>JAFEEK010000282.1 GCA_018241165.1 Pseudomonadota bacterium | reverse complement strand
CATCCAGATCATCGCTGAGCAGGGTGTACTGATACGTCGAATTGCTCTGGCGTCCACCGGTGCGGATGTCCTGCGCGGCCTGCAGGAACAAGCGCGCGCCAGGTTGCCGGCTAAGAACCGGCCGCAACCTGTTTATCACGTCGTCGGTGGAAACCCCGTCGCGCTCGGCCAGCGGCTTGAGCGAGGCGAACATGAAGCCGCCATTGCTGTGCCCGCCACCGCCGGTGAAGCCGACCACGGTGTCGATGGCGGGATCCGCCTTGACGATGCGCATCAGGTCTTTCATCTTCCCGGACATCGCCTGGAACGAGATGCTCTGGTCGGCGCGAATGCCACCGACCAGGCGGCCGGTGTCCTCGCTCGGGAAGAAACCCTTCGGCACCTGGATGTATAAAAAACCATTCAGGCACACGGTCGCGAACAGGGTGAAGATCGTTAGTCCCGGCGCGGCCAGCGCGGCGCGCAGGGTGCGCTCGTAAAAGCGATGCACGGAATCGAAGGCGCGCTGGCTGGCCTGCGCGAAACGTCCCGGTGTTTCTTTCGCGTCATGGCGCAGCAAGCGCGCGCACATCATCGGCGTGGTCGTCAGCGACACCACCAGCGATACCATGATCGCGACCGACAGTGTTACCGAGAATTCGCGGAACAAGCGGCCGACGATGCCGCCCATCAGCAGGATCGGCAGGAACACGGCGATCAGCGACAGGCTCATCGACAGTACGGTGAAACCGACTTCGCGCGCACCCACGAGCGCCGCCTGCAGGCGTGGCATGCCCGCCTCCATGTGGCGCGTGATGTTTTCCAACACGACCACAGCGTCGTCGACGACAAAACCGGTGGCGATGGTCAGCGCCATCAGGGACAGGTTGTCGAGACTGAACCCACACAGGTACATGATCGCAAACGTGCCGATCAGCGACACCGGCACCGCCACCGCGGGAATCAGCGTCGCGCGGCCATTGCGCAGGAACACGAACACCACGCCGATGACAAGCAACGTGGCGATGATCAAGGCGCGCTCCACGTCGTGCAGCGAGGCGCGGATCGTGCTGGTGCGCTCGGAAGCGACCTTGATCTGGATGTCGGCCGGGATCGACGCCTGCAACTGCGGCAACAGTGCCTGCACGCGATCGCTGGTGGCGATGATGTTCGCGTCGGGTTGCTTGTACAGCAGCACGATCACGGCCGGCTCGCCGTTGGACAGTCCAAGATTGCGCACGTCCTCGACCGAGTCCTCGACCGAGGCGACGTCGGACAACCGTACCGGCGCGCCGCCGCGCCAGGCCACGATCAAGCCGCGGTATTGGCTGGCCTCGCGCGCCTGATCGTTCGTCGCGATCTGCCAGTGGCGATCGTCGAGTTCGACGAAACCCTTGGGCCGGTTCGCGTTCGCGTTCTGGATCGCGGTGCGCACGGTGTCGAGCGCAATCGCGTAATGATTCAGCGCCGTCGGATTGAGTTCCACGCGCACCGCCGGCAGCGAGGACCCGCTCACCTCGACCTGGCCGATGCCTTGCACCTGCGCGATTTTTTGCGCGACGATGGTGGACGCGGCGTCGTACATCTGCGCGCGGCTCAGGGTTTTCGAGGTCAGCGTGAGGATCATCACCGGCGCATCGGCGGGATTGAACTTGCGATAGCTCGGATTGCCGGGCATGCCGGTCGGCAACTGCGAGCGCGCCGCATTGATCGCGGCCTGCACGTCGCGCGCGGCGCCATCGATATCGCGGCTCAGGTCGAACACGAGCACGACGCGCGTGCTGCCGCGCGAGCTCGACGAGGTCATCTCGGTGACGCCGGCGATGCGTCCGAGCTGGCGCTCCAGCGGCGTCGCCACCGACGTCGCCATCGTTTCCGGACTCGCGCCCGGCAGGCTTGCGCTGACCGAAATGGCGGGCACGTCCACCTGCGGCAAGGGCGCTACCGGCAGCAAGGTGAAGGCGAACGCACCGGCCAGCAACACGCCGATGGTCAGCAACGTGGTCGCCACCGGGCGACGGATGAACGGCGCCGAAATGCCGCCGGTGTTCATGGCGTGTGCCTACCTTTCGCCTTCTCCCACTCACTCGCGAAGGCCAAGACGAGAAGAACACCCCCTTCGGCACGAAGGGGGTCGATGCGCAGCATCGGGGGGATGCTCAAAAAGAACATCCCCCTCAATCCCCCTTCCTGCGGAAGGGGGAGGCCCGCTCGGTTTCACCCGCCAGCGGGGGAAGGAAATGCGAATCCGGCGTGGTATCCACCCTTCGCGCCAGCCGATCGAACCACAGATAGATCACCGGCGTGGTGAACAGCGTGAGCATCTGCGAGACGATCATGCCGCCGACGATGGTCACGCCCAGCGGATGGCGCAGTTCCGAACCCACGCCGGTGCCGAGCATCAGCGGCAACGCGCCGAACAGCGCGGCGAGGGTCGTCATCAGGATCGGGCGGAAGCGCAACAGGCAGGCCTGGTAGATCGCCTCGCGCGGCGACTTGCCT
>JAFEEK010000281.1 GCA_018241165.1 Pseudomonadota bacterium | reverse complement strand
TGATGCATCGACGGGAGGCATGACCATGATTCGATTCCAACATTGCAAGCTCGCGGCCCTGGTGGCCTGCGCGGTCTTTGCCGTCGGTGCGCAAGCCAAGGCGCCGCCGGACGAGGTCGCAAAACTCGGACTGACCGGCACGCCGCTCACACCGGTCGGCGCCGAACGCGCCGGCAGCAAGGATGGCGTGATTCCGGAATGGACCGGCGGCATTACCACGCCGCCGGCCGGCTACAAGGTCGGCATGCACCATCCGGATCCGTTCCCGAACGACAAGCCGCTGTTCACGATCACGTCGAAGAACTACAAGGACTACGCCGACAAGTTGTCCGCCGGCCAGGTCGCGATGTTCCAGAAGTGGCCGGATTGGCGCATGGTCGTGTATCCGACGCGCCGCAGCGCCAGCTATCCGCAGCGCACCTACGAGATGACGATGAAGAACGCCGCGACCGGCGAGCTGGTCGATGACGGCGAAGGCGTGGCCGACGTCGCCGAAGGCTTGCCGTTCCCGATCCTGGACAAGGATCCGGTCAAGGCCGGCATGGAAGCGATCTGGAACCACAAGCTCAAGTTCAAGGGCGTGACGTTCGAGCGCTGGAACGACCAGGCGATCCCGACATCGTCCGGTGCGTACACCCTGATCCGTTTCCACGAGTTCGGCCTGGGCCTGTATTACAAGCCCGGCAACACGCTCAAGGACATCCACAACATCCTGCTGTACTTCCTCGAAGACGTCGTCTCGCCGCCGCGTCTCGCCGGCCAGGTGCTGCTCGTGCACGAAACGCTCGATTCGAAGAAGGAGCCGCGCCAGGCGTGGATCTACAACCCCGGCCAGCGCCGCGTGCGGCGCGCGCCGAACGTGGCCTACGACAACCCCGGCACCGCTTCGGACGGCCTGCGCACGAACGACATGACCGACATGTTCAACGGTGCGCTGGACAAGTTCAACTGGAAGCTGATCGGCAAGAAGGAAATGTACGTGCCGTACAACTCGTACAAGGCACACAGCGACAAGACCCTGGTCAAGGACCTGATCCAGCCGCACTTCATCAATCCGGATTTGCTGCGTTACGAACTGCACCGCGTGTGGATCGTCGAGGCGGATCTGAAACCCGGCCAGCGCCACATCAATCCCAAGCGCACGTTCTATCTCGACGAGGACAGCTGGCAGATCCTGGAAATCGACCACTACGACAGCGACATGAAGCTGTGGCGTTACTCCGAGGCGCCGAGCGTGAACTACTACGAAGTGCCGGTGTTCTGGTCGACGCTGGAAATCGCCTACGACCTCAAGGCCGGGCGCTATCTGGTGCAAGGCCTGGACAACCAGGAACCGGAATACAACTTCTCGTATCCGGCCACGCCCGACATGTTCTCGCCGCAGGCGTTGCGAACACGCGGCATCCAGTGATGCGACGCACAACCGTTTCTTGATGTTTCCGCCGGCCGCTTTTCAGCGGCCGGCGCGTTTTTGCGGTAACGTATCGCCAGCAATGCTTCACGG
>JAFEEK010000280.1 GCA_018241165.1 Pseudomonadota bacterium | reverse complement strand
TAAACGCGTGCTTTAGGTGCCCCGGCATGGGATAATCCGCGCCCTTTTACCATTCGCAACGCATTCCGGAGTTTTCCATGGCCGACGAAACCATCCCAGTCAACGCCACTGGCGCGCAACTGTCCCTGCAGAAGGTCTACATCAAGGACGCCTCGTTCGAGGTGCCCGGCGCCCCGCACATCTTCCAGGAACAGGGCCAGCCGCAGGTGCAGCTCAACCTGCAGCAGCAGGTCGGCACGCTCGACGAGAACGTCTACGAAGTCGTGCTTACCGTCACCGTGACCTGCAAGCTCGCCGACAAGACCGCGTACCTGGCCGAAGTGCAGCAGGCCGGCGTGTTCGGCCTGGCCGGATTCGATCCGACCAACCGCGACATGGTGCTGGCCACGTTCTGCCCGAACGTGCTGTATCCGTATGCGCGCTCGGCGGTATCGAACATGATCCAGGACGGCGGATTCCCGCCCTTCCTGCTGCAGCCGATCAATTTCGAGGCGCTGTACGCCGAACAGATGCGCCGCACTGCGGAAGGCGCGCAACCGAACGCGTAGTGAATTTTTGCAATCGTCCATGATTGCGAGAATCACAAAGCGGGCATGAGCACTCCATCCTCGGTCGCTGTGCTCGGTGCGGGTTCGTGGGGCACGGCGCTGGCCGCCGTGCTCGCGCGCAATGGCGTGCCCACAACGCTATGGGGCCGCGATCCGGATGCGATCGCGCGCATGGCCGCGACGCGACGCAACGCGCGCTATCTGCCCGATCTGGAATTGCCATCGACGCTGGCCCTGAGCGCCGACCTCGCCGCCACGGTGCGCGCGGCGAACGTGGTTCTGATCGTGACCCCGAGCCACGCGTTCGCAGGTCTGCTCGACGACATCGCGCCACACTTTCCGCAGGGCGCGGGATTGGCATGGGCGACGAAAGGCTTCGATCCGCCGAGCGGCCGCTTCCTGCATGAAATCGCCGCGCAGCGCCTGCCCGATGCGCCGACTGCGATCGTTACCGGCCCTTCGTTCGCGCGCGAAGTCGCGCAAGGCCTGCCCACCGCGGTGACCGTGCATTCGGCAACTGCGGATTTCGCGCAGGCTGTCGCCAACCTTTTGCACGCACCGCATTTTCGCGCCTACACCGGCGCGGACATGATCGGCGCCGAACTCGGCGGCGCGATGAAGAACGTGCTTGCGGTGGCCACCGGCGTCGCCGACGGCATGAACCTGGGATTGAACGCGCGTGCCGGCCTGATCACGCGCGGCCTCAACGAAATGTTGCGCTTGGGCGCCGCGCTCGGCGCGCGCGCGGAAACCCTGATGGGCCTGGCGGGGCTGGGCGATCTGGTGCTGACCTGCACGGGCGATCTGTCGCGCAACCGCCGCCTCGGACTCGCGCTGGGCCGTGGCATCGGCTTGAAGCAAGCCGTTGCCGAAATCGGCCAAGTCGTGGAAAGCGTGGAAACCGCCGATACCATCGTGCGCCTGGCACAGGCGCACAAGCTCGATCTGCCGATCGCCTCCGGCGTGCAGCGCGTGCTGCGCGAAGAAATCACCCCGACCGAAGGCTTGCGCGAGCTGCTCGCGCGCGAGCAGAAGCCCGAATACACGCAGCGCTTCCTGCGCAATTAGTCAGACGTCGTCGGCGATCAGCGCCGGCTGCGTCAGCGCGCGCCAAAGTCCCGGCAATTTGAATCCGTCGCGGATCAGTCGCCACGAGATCATCGCGGTGATGCGGCTGACGTCGCGCAATGGCTTGAAATGGCTGGCGCGGCGGTCGTCCGCGTAACGCGCCATGATCGGCACCGACACCGTGTGCATGCCGCGACGCGCAGCTTCGATCAGGATTTCGCTCTCGAACACAAAGCCCCCGTGCGGCAGGGTCAACGCCAGTTCCACCGCCGCGCGCGGGTAGTAGCGTTGGCCGCTTTGCGAATCGGCCACGCGCGCGCCGCAGGCCCACGACACCCAGAAATCCGCCTGCTTGTTGCCGAAACGG
>JAFEEK010000027.1 GCA_018241165.1 Pseudomonadota bacterium | reverse complement strand
CGCGATTCTCGACGGCAAAAAACCGGTGGCGCCGGTCGCGGCCATCGTTTCCGGCAGCGTCTACGAAACCGGCGGCCGCACCGTCACGCGCACGCTCAAGCGCACCGTGTGGCCAGCCGATGCGCTGATCGGCGTGCGTCCGCTGTTCGATCCCAAGGACGGCGCAAACGCGAATGCGCGCGCCGGCTTCGAACTTATCCGCAGCGACGCGAAAGGCGATCTGCTGGCGGCGAGCAAACTCAATGTGAAACTGGTGCGCGAGAATCGCGCCTATCACTGGACCTACGACAACGACAGTGGCTGGCACTTCGACTACAACGTCAATTATGAAGACGCGCAGACGCAAGTTGTGGATATTCCCGCCGGCGGTGTCGGGAAATTCGATGTGCCGGTGGAGTGGGGCAATTACCGCATCGAGGTGACCGATCCTGCGACCGGCCTGACGATGCGTTTCCCGTTCTTCGCCGGCTGGAGCTGGAACGACGATAACCGCGGCAAGGAAGCGCGCCCGGACAAGGTCAAACTCGCGCTGGACAAGTCGAGCTATCGCACCGGCGATACGCTGAAAGTGACGGTCACGCCGCCGCATGCAGGATCGGGCGTGCTGCTGGTCGAGTCCGATCACCTGCTGTACACGCGTGACATCGACGCCAAACCCGGCGCCACATTCGAGATTCCGGTGACGAAGGATTGGGAACGTCACGACGTGTACGTGACCGCGCTCGTGTTCCGCGGCGGTTCGGCGGCGGACAAGATCACGCCGGCCCGCGCGGTCGGCGAGGCGTTCGTGCCGATGGATCGCAGCGCGCGCAAGATCGATGTGAGTATCGATGCCCCGAAAACGATGAAGCCGGAGATCGATTTGCCGGTGACGATCAAGGCACCGGCGCTCGCCGGCAAGAAGGCGTTTGTTACCGTATCCGCGGTGGATGTCGGCATCCTCAACATCACGCGGTTCGCACGGCCGGATCCCACCGGCTGGTTCTTCGGCCAGCGCAGGCTTGGTGTCGACGCCTACGATCTTTACGGCCGCGTCATTGAAAGTTTCGACGGCGCCACGGCGAAGCTGCGCTACGGCGGCGACATGGCGCTGGCCGCTTTGCCGCAGGCGCGGCGTCCGACCGCGCACGTGCAAACCGTGGATTTGTTCAGCGGCGCGGTCGCGCTGGATGCGAAGGGTGCTGCGACGGTCGCGCTGAAGATGCCGGACTTCAACGGCACGGTGCGCGTGACCGCGCTCGTCTACGGCGAAAACGAATACGGCGCGAACGACGCCGAAACCATCGTGCGCGCGCCGCTGGTCGCGGAAGTCTCCACGCCGCGCGTGCTTGCGCCCGGCGACAAGGCGCAGGTCACGCTGGATTTGCAGAACTTCTCCGGCGCCGAGCACGAGTTCGCGGTGAAGGTGAGCGCGGACAAGCCGCTTGCGATCGACAAGGGCGAACGCCGCGTCAAACTCGCCGATCAGGCGAAGGCCACGCTTAATTTCCCGCTCACCGCGTTGCAGGGTTATGGCGTTGGCAGGATTTCGGTTACGGCGGAAGGCGGCGGCATCAAGATCGACCGCCACTTCGAGATGGTCGTGCGCGCGGCATGGCCGGCCGTGTTGCGCAGCGAGGCGCGCAGCATGGACAAGCTTGCGCCGATCGCGCTCGGCGCGGATTCACTCAATGGCTTGTTGCCGGATTCGGTGACGGCGCGCTTGACCGTGTCGAGTTTGCCGCCGCTGCCATTCGCGAGCGCGCTCACGGGCTTGCTCAAGTATCCCTATGGCTGCATCGAGCAGACCACGAGCAAGGCCTGGGGCAACCTGCTGCTCGACGAAAAGACCGCCGACAAGCTGCATGTCGCCGGCATCACGCCGGACGAACGCAAGCAGCGCATCGACGCGGCGATCGGACGCATCGCGTCGATGCAGATTCCGTCCGGCCTGTTCTCGATGTGGGGTGGCGACAGCTACGTGCCGGAATTCCTCGCACCCTACGTCGTCGATTTCCTCGAGAGCGCGCGCGAGGAAGGCTTCCTCGTTCCCGAGGACACCTTGCAAAAGGCACTCAAGCGCCTGAACGACGATTTGCTCGCCGGCGGGCATCCGTATTACGACTACGAACACAGCGATGCAATGCGTTTTGCCGACCAGGCATATTCCGGTTATGTGCTCGCGCGCGTGAATCGTGCGCCGCTCGGCACGCTGCGTGCGCTATTCGACAACGATCGCGCCAAGGCGATCACCGCACTGCCGCTGGTGCACCTTGGCATCGCGCTCAAACTCATGGGCGACGAGCCGCGTGCCGAGAAAGCCATTGCCGAAGCGTTCGCGAAAAAGGTCGATCGGCCCTGGTATCTGGGCGATTACGGTTCGGATCTGCGCGACACCGCGCTGATGGTCGCGCTGACGCACAAGTACGGACTCGCCAAGCCGGAATACGACGCGCGCGTGTTCGAGCTGGCGCGTTCGCTCACCTCGCAGCAGCGCGATGCCGACGCGGAACAAAAGCGCTACGGTTTCCACTGGAACTGGCTGAGTACGCAGGAACAGATCGCGATCGCGCGCCTGGGCAAGGAACTTATCGGCAGTGGCGATACCGTCGTCGCCGGTACGCTCGCGATCGGCGAGAAATCCACGGAATTGTCGCCCGACCGGATCTGGAGCCGGGCGTTCGACGCCAACGAGTTGCGCGCCGGCGTGCGCCTGAATCCGACCGGCGACGTGCCGCTGTATGTGAGCACCGACATCGCGGGCGTGCCGACGAGCGTGCCCGCGCCGGACGATCATCAGGTCTCCGTGCGTCGCGCCTTCTACACACTGGACGGCAAGGCATGGACGCCGGCGCCGCTCAAGGAAGGCGATGCGTTGATCGTGGGCCTGACGATTGAGGCGCGC
Source organism: Pseudomonadota bacterium (assembly GCA_018241165.1). Classification (GTDB taxonomy): domain Bacteria; phylum Pseudomonadota; class Gammaproteobacteria; order Xanthomonadales; family Rhodanobacteraceae; genus Rudaea. The sequence continues at coordinate 2,049 of JAFEEK010000027.1, read as the reverse complement.
GAGCAGATGCCGGATGCCTTGCTGACCGACCTGTTGCCCGGCGGACTGGAGATCGAGAACTTCAATCTCACCGATGCCAAGCAATGGGCCGGCGTGGTGATCGACGGCATCACGCTGTCGGATCGCGCATCGGCCGCCGAGGTGCGCCACGAGGAGTTCCGCGACGATCGTTATGTCGCCGCGCTCAAACTCGACAAGGGCCAGGCCGCGCACGTGTTCTATCTGGTGCGCGCGGTATCGCCGGGCACGTATCTGGTACCGCCGCCGTTGGTCGAGGACATGTATCTGTCGCAGATGCGCGGCGTGGGCAAGAGCGATCCGGCGACGATCAAGGTGGTGGAGCCGTAGTCACGAGAATCTGCCAATGTTGAATATTTGCAAGGTTGTCGTGATTTACGCCTCTCCCGCGGGCGGGAGAGGCCGACGCGCGAAGCGCGGCGGGTGAGGGTGGGATCGTTCCATGCGACGCGACCAATCCGCACGATCGGGCCACCCTCACCCCATCCCTCTCCCGCCAGCGGGAGAGGGGGATAACGGCGCGCCCGGCGGTCAAGAGGCGGGCAGCCCGCGGATGCGGCATTGGGCCAAGCGCGCCGCCATCGTGTTGGCGGCGATTGTCGTCGTCGCCTTCGTGCTCGACCGCCTGTTCCCGCTGCCGCTGCCGGATGGCAACGGTGGCAGCACGGTGGTTCTCGCGCGCGACGGCACGCCGTTGCGCGCATTCACCGACATCGATGGCGCATGGCGCTATCCGGTTTCGCCGGATGACGTTTCACCGCTGTATTTGCAGGCGTTGCTCACCTACGAGGATCGCTGGTTTTACTGGCATCCGGGCGTGAATCCGATTGCGCTGGCGCGCGCGTTTGCGCAACTGGTGCGCCATGGCCATATCGTTTCCGGTGGCTCCACGCTGACCATGCAGGCCGCGCGCATCCTCGATCCGCAGCCGCGCAGTGTCGGCGGCAAACTGCGCCAGATCCTGCGCGCGCTGCAACTCGAAGCGCATCTGTCCAAGCGCCAGATCCTGACGTTGTATCTCAACCGCGCGCCATTCGGCGGCACCATCGAGGGCGTGCAGGCCGCGTCATGGGCGTACCTGGGCAAGCCGGCATCGCGACTGTCGCACGCGGAAGCCGCCTTGCTCGCCGTGCTGCCGCAATCGCCGACGCGGCTGCGGCCGGATCGCAATCCGAAAGTTGCGCGCATCGCTCGCGACAAGGTGCTTGCGCGCATGGCGGCGTTGCATGTGTGGAGCCCTGCGACCGTGCGCGACGCACGCATCGAATCCGTGGCCGCGCGCGAGTTGCAGTCCCCGCTGCATGCGGCCTTGCTCGCCGAGCGCCTGCACGAAGCGCAGCCGAACGCACGCCGCATCGAAACGACCATCGACGCGAACCTGCAACGCGCGCTCGAAGCCCGCGTCGCCGATTATCTGGGCCGCCTTCCTGCGCGCACCTCGGCGGCCTTGCTGGTGGTCGACAACGCGACGCTGGAAGCGCGCGCCTACATCGGTTCCGGCGCGTTCGGCGACGAAGCGCGCCTCGGCCACGTGGACATGGTGCGCGCCTGGCGCTCGCCGGGTTCGACACTGAAGCCGTTTCTGTACGGACTTGCACTCGACGACGGCCTGATCGATTCGGAAAGCCTGCTCGTCGATGCGCCGCAATCCTTCGGCAACTATCGCCCCGGCAATTTCGACATGGCATTCACAGGCCCCGTCTCCGCGGCGGACGCGTTGCGCGAATCGCTCAACGTGCCTGCTGTGGATTTGCTCGATCGCGTGGGACCGACGCGGTTCGTTGCGCGCCTTGCGAACGCCGGCTTGAATATCCGTTTTCCGCGCGGCGTCGATCCGAACCTGTCGATCATCCTCGGCGGCGGCGGCGCGCGCCTGGAAGACCTGGTCGGTGCCTACACCGCGCTCAATCGCGATGGTGTTTCCGGACACGTGCGTTTCAGCAAGACCGATCCCGTTGCCGACCGTCGCGTATTGTCCGACGGCGCGGCGTGGATCGTGCGCGCGATCCTCGAAGCGCATCCGCGCCCGGG
>JAFEEK010000279.1 GCA_018241165.1 Pseudomonadota bacterium | reverse complement strand
TTTCGCAATGCGCGGGCGTGGGTCGGATGATGGGCTGTATCCCATTCCGTATGCGCGCGAAACGCGGAACGCAGGTGCAACACCCCCTTCGGAACGAAGGGGGTCGATGCGCAGCATCGGGGGGATGCCCGCAAAGCGCATCCCCCTCGATCCCCCTTCCTGCGGAAGGGGGAAGAAAGCAGCCAGTCGCCTTCGTCGCATGCGATGGGGTAAAGGGGTCTTCTTGCGCGGGCGCTTCGCAGTGACGCTGTCACCCCTCAAACGCTTCCTGCTGTCGGCAGTCTTGTGGCTGCCGCTCGCGTTCTTTTTCTGGTTCTGGTTCGCAGGTCCCCTGGTGTGGCCGGTGATCGTGATGGCCAAGTCCGTGATGCTGCACACATGGCCGAGCCTGTTCACCGCGGTGTCGCAAGGCGCGGATCTGCTCGACGCCGGCGGTCGCGTACTCGGCCATCCCGGCTACCTGATGCAGATTTCCAGCGGCGTGCTGGTCAATGCCGCGCCCGTGGGCCAGCCGGCGAAGTTCGGCTTCATCGAGCCGGTGGTCAACCCGATGATCTACGGTTACGCGCTGCCGCTGTTCGCGGGCCTGGTGCTGGCCACGCCGCTCACACGCTGGCAGCGCACGCGCCAGATCGCGCTCGGCTGCATCGTGATCTGGATTGCGCAGGCTTTCGGTGTCGTCGCCGAAAGCCTCAAGGCCGTCGGACTGGATGCCGGCCAGCCCGGCATTGAGGCGCTGCAGCGCGCCGGCATCCCGCTCAACGCGGTAGCATTGGCCTACCAGTTCGGTTACCTGATCCTGCCCGTGCTGGTGCCGGCGGTATTGTGGATCGTCTGCAACCGGCCGTTCATCGACGAGCTGATCCGGCGCGAGGATACGGAACCCGCGCCCATGCATGCGGTCGAACAGCCGCAATCCAGCAGTGTGAAGCCAGCGGTAATTAAGCCAGGGGAAAATTGAAACCATGTCCGCGGTAATGGAAACGCAAAAATCGACACTGGCCGAGATGTCTCTCGACGCGCGCATCTGCGAGCACCTCGTCGCGCGCGGTCGCCTGAAAGAGGCCGATCTGGCGCGCGCGCACCGCCTGCTCGAGGAAAGCGGCGACGGCAACCTGGTGCCGCTGCTCACGCGCCTGGGGTTGGTGTCCGAGCGCGAAATGGGCGAAAGCCTGGCCGAGGTCCTCGGCCTGCCGCTGGTCGCGGCCAAGGATTGCCCGGAAGCGCCGCCGCCGAACGTGCAGATGTCGGTGCGGTTTCTGAAGCAATACCACGTCGTGCCTATCGCCGAGTCCGAGACCGGCGTGACCCTGCTCATGGCCGATCCGGCCGAGACGTATCCGTTGCAGGCGCTGGCACTGGCGACCGGCAAGGCGATCGAGCCGAAAGTCGGACTGCCCAGCGAGATCGACGACCTGATCGAGCGCTACTACGGCCAGGGCCGCTCGGCGATGGGCGCCATCGTCGAAAACCTTTCCGACGAAGCCTCGCGCAGCGAAGACGACATCGAACACCTGCGCGACCTCGCCTCCGAAGCGCCGGTCATCCGCCTGGTCAACCTCATCATCCAGCGTGCGGTGGAACAACGCGCGTCGGATATCCACGTCGAGCCATTCGAGAACCGCCTGAA
>JAFEEK010000278.1 GCA_018241165.1 Pseudomonadota bacterium | reverse complement strand
GTGTGCTTGGGATTGGCCACGTCGAAACGGATTTCCTGCGCCGCCGACAGCTTGGCGATCGCCTGCGCGCGCATGGCCGCGAGGCTGGCATCGGTCAGGTTGCGCTTGTGCGCCACGTCGTACAGGTTGCCCTGCAGCAGGAACTTGCCATCGGCGCTGACATAGGCGATCTGGCCGCTGACGACCACTTCGTAGAAGCCCGGCAGGTCGGACTTGACCACCTTGTCGACGACGGCCAGCGGCAGCAGCGAATGGATCGCGTCGCGCACGGTTTTCTCGGCCGGATCGGCAGCCGCGTGCGCAAACGGCGCGGCGGCGACGAGGGCGGCGAACAGGATCAGGTTCTTGAACATGACGATATTCCGGTTATGGCCACGAAGCGGATCAGACCGCGCCGTGGCGGGTTGGTTCACGGCGCCGGCTTGGGCTGTGCCATCTGCTGCAGGCGCTGCGCGAGCTGCTGCGGCGGCACGTAGCCGCCGAGCTGGCTGCCGTCATCGGCAAAGATGCCGGGTGTGCCATTCACACCCATTGCACCGGCTATATTCGTGATTTCGGCAATCGGATTACTGCAGGTCAGCGGCGCAAGCGCCTTGCCATCCATCGCCTGCGTATAAGCCATGTTGCGATCCTTCGAGCACCACACCGTCTGCGCTTTCTTGTCCGCGCCGGGGTGGATGCTGAGCGGGAACAACACATAATCCACGGCGATGCCGAGCTTGTTGTACTCGGCGATCTGCTTGTGGAATTCGCGGCAATACGGGCAATCGACGTCGGTAAAGACCGTAACGTGGTATTTGGGATTCGGTGGCGCAAAGGTGATGCGCTTGGACGCGGGAATGCCGGCCAGTTCCTTCTTGCGCAGGCCCGACAGCGCATCGTCGATCACGTCGCGACGCGTGTCGACATCGTAGATATGGCCTTCGATCAGGTACTTGCCATCGGTGCTGATATACATCGGGTGGCCATCGACGACAACGGCGTAAAAGCCCGGCAGCGTCGCCGGCACGACCGAATCGACCTTGGCATTGGGCGCAAGCTTGCGCAGTGCCGTGGTGGCTACAGTGGCAGGATCATCGGCGGCAGAAGCCGGCACGGCGGCCAACGCCAGGAGCATCAAGATTGCGAATCGGAACATGGACTTCTCGAGGATAATGCGGACTGCGCAGAGTCGACCGGCGCAACGGGACAGATATTGCAATTATCGCATGTTTCAACCCGCAACCTCATCCACGCGGATGATGCCGCTCATGCAACCGCTTCAACCCTTCGCGGGCGACCAGCGTGTAAATCTGCGTAGTCGACAGCGAACTGTGGCCGAGCAGCATCTGCAGCGCACGCAGGTCGGCGCCGTGGTTGAGCAGGTGCGTGGCGAAGCAATGGCGCAGCACGTGCGGCGAGATGCGCCTGGCGTCGATGCCAGCACGTAGCGCATGGTTCTTCACCATCGTCCAGAACATCTGCCGGGTCATGCCGGCGCGGCGCGCGGTGACGAACGCCGCATCCACGGTCGCCCCGCGCAGCAATGCAGGACGCGACTGCGCGTAGTAGCGTTCGAGCCAATCCTGCGCCTCCTCGCCGAGCGGCACGAGGCGCTCCTTGCCGCCCTTGCCGGTCACGCGCAGCACGCCCTGGCGCAAGTTGACCTGATCCGTGCGCAGGCCGACCAGTTCGCTCACAC
>JAFEEK010000277.1 GCA_018241165.1 Pseudomonadota bacterium | reverse complement strand
GATGTTGGCGCCCGGCGCGATGCCGATGCCGCCGACTTCGGCGGCGAGCGCGTCGGAGACGTAATCGCCGTTCAGATTCAACGTGGCGATCACGTCGTATTCCTTCGCGCGCGTGAGGATCTGCTGCAGGAATGCGTCGGCAATGACATCCTTGACCACGATGTCATGGCCGTTCTTCGGATTCTTGAACGTGCACCACGGCCCGCCGTCGAGTTCGACTGCGCCGAATTCGTCCTTCGCGAGCTGGTAGCCCCAGTCGCGGAACGCGCCTTCGGTGAACTTCATGATGTTGCCCTTGTGCACCAGCGTCACCGACTTGCGATCATTTTCGATCGCGTAATGCATGGCCGCGCGCACCAGGCGTTGCGTACCTTCGACCGACACCGGCTTGATGCCGAAACCGGACGAATCCGGGAAGCGCACCTTGGCGAACTGTTTCGGGAAGTTCTCCTGCATCAGCTTCTTGAACTTCGCCGCATCGTCGGTGCCCTGCTGGAATTCGATACCGGCGTAGATGTCTTCGGTGTTCTCGCGGTAGATCACCATGTCCACGTCTTCGGGCTTCTTCACCGGCGACGGCACGCCGGCGAAATAGCGCACCGGACGCACGCAACAGTACAGGTCCAGCATCTGGCGCAGGGCGACATTGAGCGAGCGGATGCCGCCGCCGACGGGTGTGGTCAACGGGCCCTTGATCGAGACCAGATATTCGCGGCAGGCGTTTACGGTTTCATCCGGCAACCAGTTGCCGGTTTGATTGAACGCCTTCTCACCGGCGAGGACTTCCATCCACATGAGCTGGCGCTTGCCGCCATAGGCCTTGGCCACCGCCGCGTCGAGTACGCGCACCGAGGCGCGCCAGATGTCCGGGCCGGTGCCGTCGCCTTCGATGAACGGAACGATCGGCCGATCGGGCACTTGCAGCTTGCCGTCGGCGATGCGGATCTTCGCGCCGCCGGATGGCGGCGTGGGCGTGGATGCGGTCATGGATTCCTCCCGAATGTAAGCGGGTTATTGTAATTGTTCCGCGCCATGGTGCGTGATAGGAAATGCACTGCTTTTGCGTTTCGACATGAGCCAACCACGAAATTCCGGTGGTTTT
>JAFEEK010000276.1 GCA_018241165.1 Pseudomonadota bacterium | reverse complement strand
CCGCTTGCAACATCGGCGATGCCGGCATTGATCGAAGCATTGGCAACCGTGCATGGCGTGGAGGTGCAGCTTGGGCCGCCGCCCGTGGCGTTGAAGTAGTAGTTGCGTGCAGAACGCACGAATACGTCATCCAGCACGGCGCCCGCCACCGCCGGCGACGTACCTGACAGCACCAGCTTGTGCGCCACGTTGGCGTACGTGTTGCCGGTTCCGACGGTCAGTTTGGCGGATCCGCTTTGCTCATTGGTATCTTCGACGTAGTACGCGCCCAGCGACACGTTGCTGAAGGCAACATTGCGCACGAGGAAATCGTTCACCGCGCCGGTATAGGCGGTCGCGTCCGTGGACAAGACGCCAACCGCGACATTGCTTACGCTGCCGCCATCGATCGCAGTCGTCGATGCCGCGCTGCTGGGAATGTAGTTCAACAGGTAGCCGACGGTGTTGCGCGCGCCGGACAAGGCGCTGCCGTCGATCGTGTTGCCCAGGATCGTGACGGTTTGCGCGTCTTGCATCGTCTCGACCCACAGGCCTTGCCATTGCCCGGCCTGCGGCGCATACGCCGCCGCAATCAATTGGTTGTTGGAAATCGTGTAGGTGCTTGCCGAACCGTAGAACAGGTTGTGGAAAACGCCCGTGCGGGTGGCGTGGATTTCGTTGCCGCTGATGCTCGGGGCAAAACCGCCCGGCGCGGCCTGGGAATTGTTGTTGGTCTGTACGCCGACGCGCACCAGATCCATCAGGTTGCCGGTCACCTGCGCGTAGAAATTGTCCTGCAGGACGATGCCGATGCCCCAACTCGTCGGATTGATATTGGTAAAGCGGTTCAGCGTGAGCAGGTTGCCGCCTGCCGGCCCGTAACCCGAACCCGTACCATAGCCGTCAAAACCAGCGTAGGGGAAATTGCGAAATACACTGTTCCGGATGAGAGTGTTGTTCGCCGAGGCAAACACGCCGACGGTTTCATCCGGATCGGCGCCGTTGAGTGGATTGTTCGAACTGATCGCCGGGTTGTCGCCATCGATCACCAGGCCATCGAGCGTCACGCCATCGCTGTCGATCTGCACGACCGCGCTATTGCCGATCGCGAGATCGGCCACCGCCGGCACGATGATCGTCTCGTTCGCATCGCCCGCTCCTCCGATGTCGCGCGTGCGCGCATCGACGCCTTCCTGCGCACCAATGATCTTCACCGCCTTGGCGACCGTGAGATTGCCGCCGGCGCCATCCGCCTCGGCATAGCGCCCCTTGGCCACGCACACGAACCCCGCCGGGTTCACATGCGCCAGCGCCTGGGTGATGCTCGCGAACGCATTAATGCCGAAATATCCGCTCTGCGGCGCGCCCGCGCCGCAATCGGGCGCCGGGCTGGTGAAGCTGACCGCATCGCCATAATTGCCCGCATAGGTCGCATCGACATACACGGTGTTGAAACCGCTCAGGCTGTAGTTCACCACGCCCAGCGCGGAATTGGCGGTGTGGTCGTAAGTGCGCGCCAAGATCGCGGCGGCGTTGGCGGACGACGGCGACGCGCCGTCAAACGTGTTGTTCGCCGCGTTTACGTTGCCGGTGAAGGGCCGCACATCGGTATTGGTTGCCGCATTGTTGCCAATGGCGCCTGCATAGTTCAGGAAAGCGCACGTCGGCGAGTTGACCGTTTCGCAATTGTAGTCGTCCAGATGGAAATACCAGCGCAAATTGCCGTCAAAGCTATTCGTGCCGGATGCCCCGAAAGCGAGGTTGCCGAACGTTGCGCCACTGGCGTTGTCGTTGAGGAATTCGACCGCGCGACCAGCATTCGCCACGCCGCTGCCGTTGAAGGTGTTGCCGTTGGCAGTGATGGACATTTGCAGCGGCGCATCCGGCGGCGAATCGCTATTGAGCGCCTTGTTGCTGACCACCAGCGAAACGAAGTCGGATACGCCGCTTGCAGGCGTGAACGTGTTGCCGGTAAACGCCGTGTTCGGGAAATTTTCCACCAGCACGCCGCGATAGCTGCCCTGATAACCGGCAAAGGTGTTGCCGGTGACCGCCACGGCAACGCCAGCTGGATTGCTCATCAGGCGTACCAGCGAAAAATCCGCCGGACAGTTGGCGGTGTTGCAGCCGCCACTGGCGGCAGGTGCGTTGATGTGATTGTTGCTGATGGTGATCGCGCCGGCGCTGCTGTTTGGCGCGTCAAGCTCCAGTCCGCGACCGTTGAGCGTGTTGTTGTCGATCAAAGTTGCAGCGCTTGAAGTCGACGTGGAAAAGCGCACGCGGATATCGTGCACGGCGGCAGTGATCGTGTTGCCGCTGATCGTGCCGACGCCGCTGTCCATGTCGACGCCCATGCGCAGGAACACGGTACTCGAGTTGACGCTGCTGATCGTGTTGTTCGTGATCGACACGCTGGAACCGGGCGCGGTACCGATACTCTGCGAATTGCCGTTGTCGTCGTTGATGCTGATCGCATTGCGT
>JAFEEK010000275.1 GCA_018241165.1 Pseudomonadota bacterium | reverse complement strand
GCGGGCAGGATGCCGAGCGCGAACATGCCGCGCCAGCCGATGTGGTCGAAGGCGAGCCAATAGACCAGCGCGCCGATCAGGTATCCGGTCGGGTAGCCTTGCTGCAAGAGTCCGGAAACCAGGCCGCGCGACTTGGCCGGAATCGATTCCATGGTCAGCGAGGCGCCGATGCCCCATTCGCCGCCCATCGCGATGCCGAACAAGGCGCGCACGATCAGCAACACGGTCAGCGACGGCGCCAGTGCGGAAGCCGCCTCGAACACGGCGAACAGGATCACGTCCAGCATCAGCACCGGGCGCCGGCCAAAACGATCCGCGAGCCGGCCGAAGATCAGGGCGCCGAGCGGGCGCATCGCCAGCGTCAGCGTGGTCGAGAACGCGACTTCGGCCACGCTGACGCCGAAATCGCGCGCCACTTCCGGGATGACGAAAACGAGCAGGAAGTAATCGAATGCGTCGAGCGTCCAGCCGAGGAAGCTCGCCGCCACGACGTGGCGTTGCGGGCTGTCGAGCTGGCGAAGCGTGGACACAAAAGCCATGGGTCATCCCACGCGGCGATCGCACCTCGCCGCAGCAGCCGCAGAAAATAGCACACTCATTTGCGACGGCGCTCACGAAATGGCGACAGCTGCGTGCCACAATGGACGCATGTCATGCGTCGGATGCCATTGCCCAACCCGAATCCAGCCTGCGCGCGTCATCCTGGCTGCATTGTTTCTCCCGGTCTGTATGGCCGCCAGCGCCAAAACGCTTCTGGTCGGACCCGGCCAGGCCTATTCCAAGCCGTGCGCGGCAATCGCCGCGGCGTCGGCCGGCGATACGATCCAGGTCGATGCCGCCGGCAGCTACGCCGGCGACGTCTGCGCCTGGTCGACCAGCGGCCTCACGATCCGGGGCGTGAATGGGCGGCCGCACATAGCCGCGGCGGGAAACAATGCGCAGGGCAAGGCGATCTGGGTGATCGCCGGCGACAACACCACGATCGACAACGTCGAGCTGTCCGGCTGCACGGTTCCCGACGGCAACGGCGCCGGCATCCGCCAGGAAGGACACGGCCTGACCCTGCTCGATTCCTATATCCACGACAACCAGGACGGCATCCTGGCCGGCGATCTGAGCGGCAGCACGATCGACATCGAGTACACCGAGTTCTTCAACAACGGCGCAGGCGACGGCCAGACGCACAATGTGTACATCAATCACGTCGATACGCTGATCTTCAAATACAACTGGTCGCATCACGCCGTGATCGGGCATCTGCTCAAGAGCCGCGCCCGCCAGAACATCGTGATGTACAACCGCCTGACCGGCGAGGCCGGGGGAACCGAAAGCTACGAGGCGAGCTTTCCCAGCGGCGGTTTGACGTATTTCATCGGCAACATCGTCGAGCAACCGGCGACGACGGACAATTCGGCGATGCTCGACTACCTGAGCGAACCGGCAACTGCGAACGCCAACAACCAGTTGTTCGTGATCAACAACACGTTCGTCAACGACCTCGGCCACGGCACGTTCATGCAGATCGGATCTGCGACCACCGTGCCGGTCGTCGCAACCAACAACATTTTTTACGGTGGCGGCACGCTCGGCACGCAGGCGAGTACCGTGTTCACCAGCAACTACAGCGGCGGCAGTCCGATGTTTGCAAACCCCGCGAACTACGACTACCGCCTGCTGGCCGGCTCCCCGGCCATCGACCAGGGCGCCAATCCTGGATCCGGAGCCGGCCTTGCGCTCACGCCGACGCAGGAATATGTGCAGCCCGCATCAGGCATGCCGCGGCCGGTACAGGGACGCCTGGATATCGGCGCCTACGAGTTCTACGACACGATATTCGCGAACGGTTTCGAGGCGAATTGAGCCGGAATCCAGATTCCCGGCGAAAATTCGTGTATACTCCGCGCCGCATCAATGCGTCGACCTCCGTTTTTCCCTTCGGTCTTCGGCATCCGCTCGATGCGGACTGCTCGACCTGCACCATTCGGTTCCGACGCCCTTTCCGAATCTCCCGTCACCCACGGGATGGCTAGGCTTATCGCCTGCGG
>JAFEEK010000274.1 GCA_018241165.1 Pseudomonadota bacterium | reverse complement strand
GTGCTGCCATTCGTGGACATGAGCCAGGCGCAGGACCAGGAGTATTTTTCCGACGGCCTGTCCGAAGAATTGCTCGACCTGCTGGCCAAGGTGCCGCAGCTCAAGGTGATTGCGCGTACTTCGTCTTTCTCGTTCAAAGGCAAGCACCTCGACATTGCCGAAATCGCGGGCAAGCTTGCCGTGGCGACGATCCTCGAAGGCAGCGTGCGCAAATCCGGCAACACCTTGCGCATCACCGCGCAGTTGATCCGTGCGTCGGATTCCACGCACCTGTGGTCGGACACCTACGACCGCGAGTTGACCGACGTGTTCAAGGTGCAGGACGAAATCGCCGGCGCCGTGGTCGATGCGCTCAAACTCAAGTTGTTGCCCGAGCAAGCGCTCGCGGGTACCGGCCGCACCGACAACATGCAGGCGCACAACCACTTTCTGCTGGCCAGCGAATGGATGACCAAGGGCACGATCGAAGCCTATCGCGCCGCTGCCGGCGAGTACCAGCGCGCGATCGATCTGGATTCCGGTTATGTGTCGGCCCTGGTCGGACTCGCGAACGCGAACGGCTACATCGCCGATCTCACCGGCGATGCGGCAACGGCCGACCAGGCGTTGCGCGTCGTCGAGCAGGCGCTGGCGCTTGCCCCCGGCAATGCCGAGGCGCTGGCCTCACGTGCCTGGTTGCGCACCGAATTCAAATGGGACTTCTACGGCGCACGCGCCGATTACGAGGCGGCGTTGCAGGCCGATCCCAATGCGGCAAGCGTACTGCGGCGCTACGCCTGGTTCCTGGCCGCGGTCGGCCAGTTGCCGGAAGGCTTGGCGATGGCGCGGCGCGCGCTGGATCGCGATCCGCTCGGCATCGACGGGTTGTGGACGCTGGGCCTGATTCTCAGCGGCAGCGGCAAGGCCGCCGAGGCCAGCGACCTGTTGCTGGCCGCCGGCGCGGCGACCCGCGGCGAGTACACCAGCTTGGTGCTGGTCGAAAGCCTGGTACTTGCTGGGCAATCCGCCGACGTTGACCGCGCGGCGCAACACAGTCAGCCGCGCGTGCGCCTGCTTGGCGAAGCGCTGGCGCAGCATGCGCTCGGCAACGACGAAGCCTCGCGGCATGCGCTGGACGAGCTCACGCAAAAATATGCCGCGGGCATGTCCTACCAGATCGCCCAGGCGCATGCCTGGCGCGGCGAAGCCGATGCCGCGTTTGCGTGGCTGGACAAGGCGCTGACGCTGCACGATGGTGGCATGATGTTGATCACCTACGACCCGTTCCTGGCGTCGCTGCGCGCCGATCCGC